>CAWUOG010000587.1:0-2229 GCA_963923875.1 uncultured Alphaproteobacteria bacterium | reverse complement strand
GGAGGTTGGCGTCGACCGAGAACGGCGCCTCGCCGCGCTTGTCCTTGGCGATCGGAATCTGGTTCTGTTCGGCGAACTCCAGCAGCTTGGTGCGCGACGTGAGCTCCCACTCGCGCCACGGCGCGATCACCTTGATGTCGGGCTTGAGCGCGTAATAGGAGAGCTCGAAGCGTACCTGGTCGTTGCCCTTGCCGGTGGCACCGTGCGCCACCGCATCGGCGCCGACCTCGCGCGCGATCTCGATCTGGCGCTTGGCAATCAGCGGCCGGGCGATCGAGGTGCCGAGCAGGTACTGGCCCTCGTAGAGCGCGTTGGCGCGGAACATCGGGAACACGAAGTCCCGCACGAACTCCTCACGTACATCGTCGATGAAGATGTTCTTCGACTTGATGCCCAGCATTTCCGCCTTCTTGCGGGCCGGGCCCAGTTCCTCGCCCTGGCCGAGATCGGCGGTGTAGGTCACCACCTCGCAGCCATATGTCGTCTGGAGCCACTTCAGGATGACAGAAGTGTCGAGACCGCCGGAATAGGCCAGCACGACCTTCTTGATGTCGCCCTTCTTGTAGGACCCGGTATAACTAATGCTCATGGCTGCCCCTCGGGCGTATTGCGTCGGCTTTCGGAAGCGCGGGACTATAGCCACGGTCTTTCCCCGGGCAAGCGCGCTATAATGGCCTAGATGGCCTCAGCCTTGGATCGCCTTTCCTACACCGCCCGTCAGGCGGCCCGCGTGGCCTGGTATGCAGGCCACTATGCGGCCGGGCGGCGGCTCCTCAAGCCGATGCCCAAGCCGGATTTTACCGTCGGACCGACGCCGACCCGCGCCGAAATGACCGCCGACATGCGCGCCCTCTTCGCGCGCGAATGGCAGGACATCTCAGCCGGCCTGTTTCCTGCGCCCCGGCCGCTGTCGCGCGATCCCGGCGATTTCCTGCGGCGCAGTTCGCTCTACTTTCGCGACCTGCCGCAGGTCGATGCCCGCCGCCATGGCAAGCTCGACGACGAACTCCCGCCCGGCAGCCAGGCCGACGGCCTGCCCGACTACTACCGTCAGAATTTCCATTTCCAGAGCGACGGCTGGCTGAGCGAGCGCTCGGCGGAGCTCTACGACACCCAGGTCGAGGTGCTGTTCACCGGCTCGGCCGACGTCATGCGCCGCCGCGCCCTGCGGCCGATCGCCGAGTGGATGGCCGGCCGCAATCAGCGGTCCTTGCGCGGCCTCGATGTCGGTTGCGGCACGGGGCGGCTGCTCGCCTTCCTGCACCAGGCCTGGCCCGGCCTGAAATGGACCGGCCTCGATCTCAGCCCGCCCTATCTCGCCGAAGCGCGGCGCCTGATCGGCGACACCGCTCGCGTGAAGCTGATCGAGGGCGCGGCGGAGAAACTGCCGTTCGACAATGCGAGCGTCGACCTCGTCGTCTCGTCCTTCCTGTTGCACGAGTTGCCGGCGGAAATCCGCGGCAAGGCGCTGGCCGAAATGGCGCGCGTGCTGCGGCCCGACGGACTGGTGGTCGCCGTCGACTCGATCCAGCGCGGCGACCATGCGGCGTGGGACGGCCTGCTCGACCTCTTCCCGCACTATTTCCACGAACCCTACTACGCCGACTATGTCGGCGGCCGCCTGAGCGATTGGGCAGCTGATTCAGGCCTCGCCGTCGTCGCGACCGAGCGCGCCTTCCTCTCCACCGTCACGGCCCTCAGACGGACATGAGGCGCGCATGATTCGCACGTCGATCTACTTCGCACTGTGGACGATCGCGTGCATGGCCGTCGCGATCATCGGCTTCTTCCTGATTTCCGACGTCATCGACGGCGAAAAGATCGTGTTCTCGGACGAGAATCCGTCGATCCGGGCGATCGGCTTCCTGCTGATGTTCAGTCCGGTCGCGGGGATCGTCGCGGGCCTGCTGTGGCTGCTGTTCCACCGCAGGGCGCATCAGCCCGCCTGGTGGGGCTACGTCGTGCTGGCGCTGCTGGTGGTGTTGATCAGCCATACGCTGGTCTTCGGCGCAGTTGCGGTCACCGGCGCCGACGACCTGACCGACACGCTGATGGGCCTGGTCGGCGCGCTGACCATGATCGTCGTGCACGGCTGGCTCTCCGTGCCGGTCGCCGTCATCGGCACCGCGCTGTTCGTGCTCGGTCGCAAAAGACTCGATCGCGGTGTCGTTCAGGCAGGTACCGCGGGTCGCTAGATTGGATGAGCGCGATAGAAGTCGCCAACAAATA
>CAWUOG010000586.1:0-2236 GCA_963923875.1 uncultured Alphaproteobacteria bacterium | reverse complement strand
TGGCACATTGGGCCGCCATGTTCCGCCGCCCCCTGTTCGCGTCCGTTCTTGCCGCCCTGCTGGCTCTCCTCCCGGGAGCCGTCCAGCCGGTCGCGGCACAGGAACCGACCCATATCACCTTCCTGCACACCAACGACAATTACGAAATCGTGCCGACGCGCGGCTGGGGCGGCTTCGCGCAGTTGATGACCCTGCTCAAGAAGGAGCGCGCCGCGGCGGCCAATTCGATCGTCACCACCTTCGGCGGCGACCTGCTTTCGCCCTCGATCATGTCGGGCTTCCACAAGGGCGCGCAGATGATCGAGCTGATGAACGCGGTCGGCATCGACGTCGCGGTGCCGGGCAACCACGAATTCGATTTCGGGCCTGACGTCTTCCAGGAGCGGGTCAAGGAATCGAAGTTCACCTGGATCGCCTCCAACCTGACGCGCAACGGCCGCCCGTTCGACGGCGTTGCCGACACGCTGCTGCGCACCTACTCGGGCGTGAACGTCGGCTTCTTCGGCCTGGTGACGCCCGAAACGGCACGCGCGTCGAGCCCCGGCCCGAGCGTCGCCTTCGCGCCGTGGAAGGAGACGGCGGAGCGCGCGATCAAGGCCCTTCAGGACCAGGGCGCCGACGTGATCGTGGCCCTGACCCATCTCGACTTCGCCGAGGACCGCGAGCTGGCGGCCAGCGTACCGGGCATCTCGCTGATCCTGGGCGGGCACGATCACGACCCGATGACCATGCTCGAGGGCAGTACGCTGATCTTCAAGGCCGGCGCCGATGCGCGCTATCTGGGCGTGATCGACCTGTTCGTGACCAAACGCGCCGGCTCGTCCACGAGTCCGCCGACGGTCGACGTGGTGAAGGCGTGGCGCATGGTGCCGGTGCGCGGGCTGACGCCGGACACGGAAACCGCGACACTGGTGAAACGCTACACCGACCAGCTCGACGCCGAACTGGCCGTCGAGATCGGCACCACGGCGAAGCCGCTAGACAGCCGCCGCCTGGTGGTGCGCGAGGGCGAGGCCGCGATCGGCGACCTGATCGCCGACGCGATCCGCGACGCCACGGGCGCCGAGGTCGGGCTGGTGAACGGCGGCGGCATCCGCGGCGACCGACTCTACCCCGCCGGCGCGAAGCTGACGCGGCGCGACGCGCTGACCGAACTGCCGTTCAACAACGTCACGGTGATGATCGAACTCAAGGGCAGCGACCTGCTGGCGGCGCTCGAGAACGGCGTGAGCCGGATCGCTGACCGCGGCGGCCGCTTCCCGCAGGTTTCGGGGCTACGCTTTGCCTACGATCCTGCAAAGCCTGCGATGCAGCGCGTGCTCGAGGTCACGGTCAACGGCCAGAAGCTCGATCCCGAGCGTTCCTACAAGGTAGCGACGATCGACTTCCTGCTGGGCGGCGGCGATGGCTATTCGATACTGGCCAAAGGCAAGCCGCTGATCGACGCCGAGAACGGCCAGCTCACCTCGGCGCAGCTGATGGCCTACATCGCGAAGCTAAAGACCGTCGACATCGCTCCCGACGGCCGCATCGAGGCGAGGAAGTAGCCGGGCATGCTGTCACCGAGCCAGAAGGGCGTGCGGCGCGGCGCGGCCGCCGGTGTCGCGATCACCGCCGGCTCGCTGGCGCTGGCGATCGCCACCGCCCCCGGCCGGTTCCTGCCGCATGGGAATTCCTCGCTCGCCTTCGCGCTCGCCTGGGACACCCCGATCGTGGTGTGCCTCGTCATCAACATCGCACTGGTCGCGAACCATCGATTCTTCACGCCCGAGGACATCGACGGCGGCGGGCTGTCGGCCGGCACCGCGCGCGTGCGTCTGCTGCAGTCGATGCTTCAGAACACGCTCGAGCAGACGGTGCTGGCAACCGCCGTGCACCTGATCTGGGCGAGCGTGATGCCGGCGGACTGGCAGGCCGCAATCCCGGCCGCCGCTCTGCTGTTCGCCGTCGGACGCGTGCTGTTCTGGCGTGGCTACGCCAGGGGTGCGCCGTCGCGGGCGCTCGGCTTCGGCCTCACCTTCTATCCCTCGGTCGCGATGCTCGCACTGATCGTCGGCCGTCTCGCCATCTCCTGACGCTGCACTCGATCGGTTCCGACGGAGACTCCTCGGCGCTTGGACCGGGGAGGAATCGCTTCGACGCCGATCAGTAGGTCTCGCCCGTCCCGCTGAGAGCCGGGCGGCCTGCGCCGCCGCTGCCAGGTCCCGGGCGGCCGCCCGGGTAGGTCCCCTGGCCG
>CAWUOG010000585.1:0-2241 GCA_963923875.1 uncultured Alphaproteobacteria bacterium | reverse complement strand
ACCGCCGGATCGCCGAGGCGGTCGAGTGCCTGCGACATCGTCAGGGGATCGTCGAGCGAGCCGAGCAGGCCGGCAGCTCCGAGCTGCGGGGCGAGTTCGCTCTGAGCCGGCGTGTCGCTCATCAGCACCGGGATGCCCGCCAGCAGATAGGTGAAGATCTTGTTGGTCAGGCAGAGACGGCGGCTCTGCGTCGCGTCGGTCTCGAGCGACAGTCCGAGATCGTATTCGGCCGCCAGCGTCACCATGTGCTCCGGCGCCTCCATCGGCAGGATCGATACCCTGTCGCCGATCCCGAGCTCGCGCGCCAGCGCGAGCAGAGTCTCACCGTGCCCCCAGCGATTGCCGCCGCGAATGTCGAGCGTGACCCGGGTTCGGGTGCGCGCCATTGCCCGGATGAAGCTCTGCAGGCCGCGGTCGAGGCCGATCGTCTGCGAGAACCAGTAGGCGCGCAGACCGCCCCCCTCCGGTGAAGAAGCTGGCCGCGGCGACGACGGCGCCATCGACAGCGGAAAGACGTTCAGAATCGTCGTGGGCGTGACGCCGTAGCGCGAGCCGTAGGCCCGTGCGATCAGCGGCGATGCCGCCGTGAAGTGCCGGCACGACGGCAGCACAGCTCCCTCGATGCGCTCGACCAGCTCCATGCGGAACTCCTCGGCCTCGCCTCCCTGCCCTTCACCGGAATGGAAATCCTCGGCGTCGAAACCAAGCAGCGCCCCATGGTGCACCGCCGCCGCGGCCGCGGCCGGAAGAGCGGCGACATAGTGCGCGACATAGAAGTCGGCGCGGTGTTCCAGAGCAGCCCGGCGCAAGGCGGCATAAGGCCCGCCATAGGCGGCAGCCGCGACATTCACCGGAATATCGAGACCGACTGCATCCATCGCCCGGCTCACCAGCCGCGCCGCCGCCCCGGTGATCCGCTCGCCTGCCGGCCGCGGCACCCGCACGGCCGTCCAGCCGACCGTCCGTGCGATTTCGTCGTCATAGGATTCCAGCGCCTCGGTATAGTTGCAGGCGATCGCCGTCACACGATAGCCCGCCTCGTGCAGCGCATCCGCTTCCTTGATGAGACGGGGATTGGACGCGAGATTGCCGGGGCTGACGAGGCAAATGCTGGCCGGCATGACGGCTTATCCGCCGGACGGCGGCAGAGGCTTGAACTGCAGTGGCGCGCCGAGCCGCATGGCCTGATTGCCGTAGCCCGCTTCCTGGCCGAAGCTGAAGGGAATGCCGTCCGGGCTGCAGGTATCGACCGAGAAGCGCACGGCGCTGTCGACGCCATGGTCTTCCATGAGGTTGGTGACCGTGATGTGCAGGTCGATGCCGTACTCGCCCGCCGCCAGCCAGTAGGGATCGAGCGTCAGCACGCATTCGTAGCGGCCGGCATCGGTCGGCAGCGAGACCCGGCTGAAGTTGCTCGAGTTGTAGTAGGCGATCGCGATGTTGTGCCGGTCGCGCAGGATCGCATCCAGCGACAAGCCGGGGAGGCCGGTCGTCTCGAACACGACCTTGATTCGCAGCGGCGTGCCCGGAACGAAGCGATCGGTCTTGTTGCCGTGCTCGTCCAGCAGTTCGGCCGCAATCAGCGTCGAATTGAGGCCGCGGCCCCACTGGCGGCGCTGCTCGACCTTGCTGAGCGACGAGGTGTAGTGCGCGAGTGCCGCATCGACCGGACCGTCGAAGGACACACGCCCGCCATGGAGCACGATCGAGCGCTTGGTGAGCGCAGTGATGGCCGCGAAGTTGTGGCTGACGAACAGCACCGTGCGACCGCTGCTGGCAACCTGCGACATGCGGTTGAGGCACTTGGCCTGGAATTCGGCGTCGCCGACAGCCAGGACCTCGTCGACCACCAGGATCTCGGCCTCGAGATGGGCCGCGACCGCGAAGGCGAGACGGACATACATGCCGGTCGAGTAGCGCTTGACCGGCGTGTCGATGAATTTCTCGACGCCGGCGAACGCCACGATCTCGTCGAAGCGCTGGCGCATCTCGACACGCGTCATGCCGAGGATTGCGCCGTTCAGGAAGATGTTCTCGCGCCCCGTCAGCTCCGGATGAAAGCCGGTGCCGACCTCGAGCAGGCTGTTGACCCGGCCGAACACCTCGATGCGTCCCTCGGTCGGCTCGGTGATGCGCGACAGGACCTTGAGCAGGGTCGTCTTGCCGGCACCGTTGTGGCCGATGATGCTGACCAGTTCGCCGGCCTTGATGTCGAAATTGACGTCGCGCAGCGCCCAGAAC
>CAWUOG010000584.1:0-2243 GCA_963923875.1 uncultured Alphaproteobacteria bacterium | reverse complement strand
GGCACCTCGTGCCGCGCCTTCTTCTTTTCAGACCGTAACGAAGTGCGACAGGGCTGCCGTTGGCAGGTCGAGCGCCATCGGTAGCCAGTCGGCTCGAAAACGATGCCAGACAGCTGCGGTGGCGGGGCTGCCGAGGCCGTGCCCGGGATCGATCTCGGCCTCGAACAGCCACGGGTTCAGGTCGGCATCCAGCCCGATATCGATGCCGAAAAAGGTCGGCGGCACGCCCGCCGACCCGGGAATGGCCCGCATGTCGCCGAACAGGCCGGCTTCTTCCATGCGGTCGGCCAGGCCTGCGACGAGCGCGTGGAGGTCCTCCCGGAACCGCGTGCGACGGCTTTCAGGGATTGCCGTGGAAGTGAAGTCGTTCAGGCTGACGCCGGGGGCCGCGAATTCCCCGACCGGCGTTTGCAGGGCCGTCTTGTCCGCCGACAGCGGATTGACGAACCTGCTGCCGTGCGTGCGGCTCGCATAGGCATCGGTCGAGATGAACACCAATCCATCGTGCCAAAGCCTGACGGCCTGGCGGAACGGGGCCACGAGACTGACGTGCAGCCGGATATTGACCTTGCGGCCATCGTAGAGATACGGCGGATCGATGTAGCGTTGCACGATTGCCGGTGACTCCAGTCCGTTCAGCCCTTCCTCTCCGCGAACAGTGAAGACGCGCTGTGTTCCCGCAAGGCGCGGCGACTTCACCACCCACGTCACGGCCGGATCGGCGGCCAGCGCCCGTCTGGCGACATCGGATTGACCGGGCAGGACGTAGGTTTCCGGCCACCAGGGCGGCGCGGGTGACGCCGCATCGCCGAGCAGTTCGGCCAGCCGATCCTTGTGATCGACCCTGATCAGGGGGGGGACGTCATATCGCTGCCAAAAGAAGATCGCCTGGTCCGCGTAGGCTTCATTCGACAGCAGCCGGTCGCGCCAGGTGCGACGGCGCTGTGGAGACCTGAAATCCACCAGCCAACGGGCGAAATCGAGGACCGCCGACGGCGCGCGGGTGGGATCGGTGTAGGCGACCTGCCGGGCGAACGCCAGGTCGCCCGACAATTGAAGGGCGTTCGTGGCGAGGGCGCGCGTGGTGTCGTTCGCATCGGCCAGGCACATCGCGCGCACCAGGTGATCGGCACTCTCCCGATAGTTTCCCAGCTTGCGATGGTTGACGGCGAGCGCCTGTTCGATCGCTCCGGTGGTGCCGAGTTCCGCGGCGCGGCGATACTGTGCGATCGCCCTGGCGTACTCATGAAGCCCGCCCAGCGTCCAGGCATAGACGGCGCGCGCCTCGCGCGAGTCGGGGAACTGCGCCTCGAGGTCCCGCGCCATTTCCATGGCGGCCAGCCGATCGACTTTCCTGAGCTCGACGACCGCGTCAAAGTCCTTCTTTTCAAGCTGCCGCATTTCCCGTCCATCAACGCGTTACGCCAGAGCCTTGCCGGCATAGGCGCGATCCGTGGCCTGCCGTATCGGCAATACCGGCCCGAGAGCCGGGGACCGGCGGTAGCGGCCAGCGCGCGGGCTGGCCGAAGCGCAGCGTAGGCAGGCCGTGGACCGGCGACAAGATCGCGTCCCCAGCGGGCGGTGGCCCGGTGAGAAGCGTGGCTTGATGGCATCCACGCGCGCCCCTCTGCTCCATGCTGCGAACCAGAGCCGCCGGAAGCGGCGCGCCGGCCTGCCCGATCGCGGGTGCCCCGATCCGTCCGATTCCGGCGGCGCGGGAGATGCGCTACGTTGGTGTGTGGCCCCCTCGCTGACCTTGCCGGCACTTGCGATGTTGGCGGCGCTCTGCGCCGCTGCGCTGCCGGCTGCGGCGCAAAGCGACGTTTCGGGTCGCACGCGGGTCGATGCCCGCATGCCGCCGTGGAACTCGATCGGCAAGCTGCAGGCGGTCGCGGGCAGCCTGCGCATCACCTGCACGGCTGCGCGGATCGGACCTCGTACCGTGCTCTCGGCGGCGCATTGCCTGTTCAACGTCCGCACCGGGCGCTATGTCGCGCCGGGGTCGCTGCATTTCGTGGCCGGCCTCGAAGGCGGATCGTTCGCCGCCGCCGCGCTGGCCCAGTCGATCGAGCCCGCTGCGGACTATGACCCGGCCGAGTCGAATTTCACGCGCGGCAGCGACTGGGCGGTGATCGAACTGGCCGGCCCGGTGGCCGCTGCCGGGCCCCCGCTGCCGCTGGCCCCGTCACCGCCTGACGCCGGCACCGATGTGTTGGTCGGCGGCTATGCCCAGGACAATCCCA
>CAWUOG010000583.1:0-2244 GCA_963923875.1 uncultured Alphaproteobacteria bacterium | reverse complement strand
GAAGCCTTCAGCGGCAGGCCCTGCAGGACAGCTTCGGCGCCGTGGTGCGGCCATCCTTGCGCGGCCGCGCGGCGGCATGACCGCAGGACGAGCAGCCATCGATCTCGAAATCGATCCAGTGCGTGGCCTCGCCGCAGGCCTCGCACGGCAGACCGCGACGCGACTGGACAGGCCCGAAGCCAGGCGCCTCGCATTTCGGGCATTGCCGTTCCAGGCGCTTGGCCAGTTTCCAGCCAAGCGCCCGCAGGACCTTCATGCGCGTCGGATTGCGGTGCGCGCGCATGTCGGAGATCAGCAGCGCCAGCCCGTCGTCGGAGCGCCTGGCTTCGCTGTCGACCGCGGCGACCAGCTGCTCGATCGTGCGGATGTCCTTGAGCGGCTCGCTGTAGTCGCAGTTGCGCATCACGAAGATGCCGAACTCGGGGAAGCCGATCGCTTTGGCGGCAGCCAGCACCGTGGGATCGCCGGGCCTGAAGCGCCACATCCGCCAGTTGGTGCGGTGGGTGGCCAGCGTCTCGACCAGCCGCACGCCGCGCTTGCGGTCGACGAAGGCCATGATTTCGACGCCGCCGGGATTGAGCGGCAGCCGCTCGATCGGCCCGTAGCTGCCTTCGCTGGCGATCGCGCAGTCGAGGTCGGACGCGGCGAACGCCATCTCGGCCTTGGTGAGACAGGTCTCGACCAGCGGGTCAAGCCGCGGGATATCGCCCGAGAAAGTGCCGAGCGAGTCGGTGTTGATGTCGGCCGCCACCACGACCTCCGCCCCAAGGACCCGACGGAACGGCGGCGCGACGGCGCGATCCTTGTCATGGATCGTCGCCAACGCGATGCGTTCGTGGGCGTAGGGATGCCGCGATGTCACGTTCTCAGCAGGGGCGTCGGCGGTCGGCAGCGAGTCGATGGCGGCCTACTCCGCCGCCTGGCCCAGGGCCGGTCGTGCGAGCTGCTGTTCGACCAGGGTCGCCCAGTAGGATGCGCCGATCGGCAGGATGTCGTCGTTGAAGTCGTAGCCCGGGTTGTGGACCATGCAGCTGCCGGCGCCGTCGCCGTTGCCGATCCAGATGTAGCAGCCCGGCTTCTTGAGCAGCATCCAGGCGAAATCCTCGCTACCCATGGCGGGCGTCGGGTTGCGGTTGACGTTCTCCTTGCCGACCAGCGCTGCCGCGGCATGGGCCGCGAACTCGGTCTCCTGCTCGGTGTTGACCGTCGCGGGATAGCGCCGCTCGTAGCGCCACTTGGTGACCTCGGCGCCGAAGCCGGCGGCGACATTGCGCGCCACGCGCTCGATCGACTTCTCGATCATGTCCTGCACCGGCTTCTTGAAGGTGCGCACGGTCCCGCGCAGCACGCATTCCTGCGGGATGACGTTCCAGGTGTCGCCGGCATGGATCTGGGTCGTCGAGACCACGGCGGTGTCCATCGGGTCGACGTTGCGCGCCACGATCGACTGCAGCGCGGTCACGATGTGGCTGCCGACCACCACCGGGTCGATGCCGTGATGCGGCATGGCGCCGTGCGCGCCGACGCCTTTCACCACCACCTCGAAGATGTCGTAGGCGGCCATCATCGGGCCGGGGCGGACCGCGAAGCGGCCGACCGGAATGCCCGGAATGTTGTGCATGCCGTAGACGCCCTCGACCGGGAACTTGTCGAACAGCCCCTCTTCCACCATGACGCGGCCGCCGCCCTCGTTCTCCTCGGCGGGCTGGAAGATGAAATAGACGGTACCGTCGAAATTCTTGGTCTCAGCCAGGTACTTGGCCGCGCCCAGCAGCATCACCGTATGGCCGTCATGGCCGCAGGCATGCATCTTTCCGGGAATCGTCGACTTGTGGCTGAATTCGTTGGTCTCGTGCACGTCGAGTGCATCCATGTCGGCGCGCAGCCCGATCGCGCGGCGCGAGGTTCCCGACCGCAACACGCCGACCACGCCAGTCTTGGCCAGACCGCGATGCACTTCGATCCCGAAGCTCTTCAGCTTGTCGGCGACGATGTCGGCGGTGCGCACTTCCTCGAACGCGGTCTCCGGGTGGCTGTGAATGTCGTGCCGCCACGCGGTCATGTCCTTGTGAAACGAGGCGATGCGGTTGATGACCGGCATTCAGGATCTCCAGCACACGAAATTGTGAGCGCCGGATGGTACGGGAGCCGCAACGGGGGTCAAGCAAAGTCGGTCTGCGTGGGCGCACACCAGTGATCGCCGAAATCTGCAGCCGGCGCGCACGCCCCGGAAAAATTGCAGCG
>CAWUOG010000582.1:0-2246 GCA_963923875.1 uncultured Alphaproteobacteria bacterium | reverse complement strand
GATTGGGCTGGCCCAGGATCAGGCACACCGTCGAGCCCGTCAGGTTGGCCATGAGTTTGTGCCATATGTCGTAGCGGATATCCCTGGTCGAAGGCGAGCCGATGCCGGCGCCGATCAGCGCCTTGCGCAGCGCCTCCACGCGCGGCGTCTGCTTGTCGTCGATCTCGCCGACCCAGAGCGTGTTGCGGTCCGGCTGCTCGTTGTGCACGACGCCAGGCTCGATCACATGGTTGGGCGAAGTGATCGCACCGCCCATTGTCCGGTGCAGGCCCACCGCCCTGGCGAGCGCCCCGCCCGGATCGAGACGCGACAAGTCGGGCGCTGCCGGGCGCGACTTGTCGAGGCCGTGGCCGTACCACCAGGGAATGCCGTTCTGCGCGAACACGACCGGCGTGTCGGAACCGAGCAGCGGGCCGACACTATCGGCGAGCGCTGCCAGTCCGTTCGCCTTCAGGGTCGAGATCACCGCGTCCTGCGGGCCGAGATCGGCTGGGCGGTCGCTCGCCTTCACCCTGGCGACGATCCTCTTGTCACCGGCAATCAACGTCAGGCCGCGAGCCTTGATCGCCTCGAGGTGAGCGCCGCGTGCGACAACCGAGACTTCATTGCCCGAATCGGCGAGTCGTGCCGCAAAGTTTCCGCCGATCGCGCCGGCACCGAAGACACAAATACGCATGACCATTTCCCCTGTTGCGCTATCGTAAGGCAAACAGCGGGAGGAAACACATGGTGGCGACACCGGAATATCGCGGGCTGATCTGGCGCAACAACGCCGACCTCGAGGCCTGGCTCGGCAAGCGGCCGCCGGAGAAGGCGCTGGAGCCGGATCTGCCGATCATTGACCCGCACCATCATCTCTGGGACACGCCGGCGCGCGGCCACTATTTCCTGCCCGAGCTGCTGGCCGACACCGGCGGCGGCCACAACATCATCTCGACGGTATTCCTGGAGTGCCAGTCGATGTTCCGCACCACCGGCCCCGAAGAAATGAAGCCGGTCGGCGAGGTCGAATTCGTGAACGGCATGGCGGCGCTGAGCGCGTCGGGCCAGTACGGCAAGACCCGGGCGTGCGAGGGCATTGTCGGCTGGGCCGACCTGATGCTGGGTTCACGCGTGCGCCCGGTGCTGGAAGCACTGATTGCCGCCGGCAACGGCCGCTTCCGTGGCGTGCGCTACGGCACCTCGTGGGACGAGGGCGTGGCAGGCAGGCACGTCTCACGTCAGATCCCGCGCCACCGCCTGCTCGATCCGAAGTTCCGCGAGGGCTTTGCCGAGCTCTCGAAGCTCGGCCTGACCTTCGACAGCTGGCACTTCCATCCCCAGCTGCCCGACCTGGTCGATCTCACGCGCGCCTTTCCGCAGCAGACCATCATCGTCGATCACGTCGGCGGCGTGCTGGGCGTGGGCCAGTACGCTGGAAAGAACGCCGAGATCATGCCGGTCTGGAAGAAGAGCCTCCGCGAGCTCGCCGCCTGTCCCAACGTCAACATCAAGCTGGGCGGCCTCGGCATGACCTCGTTCGGATTCGGGTTCGAGTTTCGCGACGTGCCGCCCTCGTCGCAGGAGCTGGCCGACACATGGCGTCCCTACATCGAGCCCTGCATCGAGGCGTTCGGCGTCGGCCGCTGCATGTTCGAAAGCAACTTCCCGCCCGACAAGCAGTCCTGCGGCTACACCGAGCTTTGGAACGCCTTCAAGATCGTCACTGAAAAGGCCTCGGCCGCGGAGAAGACCGCGCTCTATTCTGGCACGGCGGCACGGGTCTACAGGCTCCAGCCAGCCTGACGGGAGCGGAATGCAATCAGGTGAGGTTCGTTTCGACGGGCATCATGAGTTCAGCTGATTACGGCTGAACTCATATTCCTCTATTGGCGTGTCTCGGCCAGCCGCAGCGAGTCGATGAAGCGAAGCGCGGCCGTCTTGCTGCGCGTGTCGGGCTTGGCCGTGACCAGCATGCGGTAGAGGCGGTCCTTCACGATGTAGGTGCGCATCATCACCATCGCACCGGTGGTGTCCTCGATGTCGAGGGCGTAGCCGTCCCAACCCTGCAGGGTGACGCCTTCGTCACGCACGTACTTGTACTTGGCGCGCGGGAACGCCTTTTCCGCCTCGCCGCGCCCCAGGTCGCGCGCCATCTGCCTGGTGTCACGGCTGGTGAACCAGGCCGGGTCGTAGTCGACATAGTCGAAATCGAACATCTCGTCGTTGCGCTTGGACTCCCAGGCGACACGCGGCGAGGAGTGGCC
>CAWUOG010000581.1:0-2255 GCA_963923875.1 uncultured Alphaproteobacteria bacterium | reverse complement strand
CACGCCACAGGTACCAGCTCGCGACAGTGCGGTAGGGCCGCCACTTCTCGCCGGCCTTGCGCAGCTGGTCCTGGGTCGGCAGCTTTCGCTTGCTGAACGCCTTCGCATAGGCCTTGCGCAAACTGTAGTCGTCGACCGGCAGCACGTCGGGTCGGCCGAGGCGGAACATCAGGAACATCTCGGCGCTCCAGCGGCCGATGCCGTGGATCGCGACCAGCTTGTCCACGATCGCGTCGTCGTCCAGCCGCCGTGAGGCGGCGAGCGAAGGCACTTCGCCGGCGGCGGCACGGCGCGCGAGGTCGCGCAGCGATTTCAGCTTCGGCCGCGAGATGCCGCAGCTGCGGATTTTCAGGTCGGTCAGCGCCTGCAGGTTGTCTGGAGCGAGGCCGGCGGGACCGCGCGGAAAGAGGGCGCAGAGGCGGCCGAAGATCGTCGCGGCGGCCTTGTTGGAGAGCTGCTGGTAGACGATCGCCTCGGCCAGGGCTGCGAAGGTGCTGCGCGACGTCTTGAGTTCCATCGCGAACGGGCCGGTGGCGTCGATGACCGCGGCGAGCTGAGGATCGGCGGCGCGCAGGTGACGCACTGCCGTGCCGGGGTCGAAGCCGAATTCAGGCACTGAACAGGGGCCCCGCACCGACGACCGCGGCGCCTTCGATCTCGAGCATGCGCCGCTTGGTGTCGACGCCGCCGGGCGCGGAGAAGCCGCCCATCTTGCCGCTGGCCGCCACCACACGATGGCAGGGCACGATGATCGGCACCGGATTGCTGCCCATCGCCTGGCCGACGTCGCGCGCCCGCTCCGGCCCGACGCCGAGGCGCTTGGCGATGTCGCCGTAGGTGATCGTCTGGCCCGGCGGCACGGCGCGCGCGATGTCCCAGACCCTGCGGTTGAATTCCGGTGCGTCGCCGAGATCGAGCGGGATGTCTCCGAGGTCGACCCTTTCACCCATGAGCAGGGTCAGTACACGCTCGATCGCGCGCTGCACGCCGGGCGGCGGCGCGGTCTCGACAGCGCTCGGCCAGCGCTTCCGGATGTGCGCGCGCGTTCTGTCGACATCCTTCGCCGGCAATTGCATGCCGGCGATGCCGTTCTTGTTCCACGCCACGCCGCAGGTGCCGATCGGCGTGTCGAACAGGGCAAAAGCCTGAGGTGCCATGGCGCCACCTTTCCTAACCATATATATGGTCAAATCTTCCCGTCATCAAAGTGTGATTCCACGGGCTTACTGTGGATGGAGTTGGGTTTAGTCCGGAGCAGCCGGCGTGATCTATCCGCAGGCCGAGCGTCATTTCCGAGTGCAGCAAGCCGTGCGTCGCAACAGGGCGCTCAGCCGCGAGGGATTGCTGGAGCGCGTCTTCGAACGGCTGTTCCACGGCCTGGTCTATGCCCAGATCTGGGAAGATCCGGAGGTCGACCTCGAGGCGCTGGCGCTGACGCCGCAATGCCACGTCGTGGCGATCGCCTCGGGCGGCTGCAACGTGCTCTCCTACCTGACGACCGATCCGGCCCGCATCACCGCGGTCGACCTCAGTCGCGCCCATGTCGCGCTCAATCGCCTGAAGCTCGTCGCGGCGAGCCGGCTGCCGTCGTGGGAGGCCTATCGCCGCTTCTTCGCCGAGGCCGACGATCCGGCCAATGTCGCCGCCTACGACCGGCTGATCGCGCCCCATCTCGACGGCGCGAGCCGGGCCTACTGGGAGGGCCGCACGATCCATGGGCTGGGCCGGCGCCGCATCTCGATCTTCGCCCGCAACGCCTATAGGCATGGCGTGCTCGGCCGGTTCATCGGCCTTGCCCATGCCGTGGCGCGCCTGCACGGCGTGCGGCCGCGCGACCTGCTGAAGGCCGAGAGCCTCGCCGACCAGCGCCGCTTCTTCGAGGAGGCATTGTCGCCGCTGTTCGACAAGCCGGTGGTGCGCTGGGCGACCGAGCGCCGGCTGTCGCTCTACGGCCTCGGCATTCCGCCGGCGCAGTACGAGGCACTGGCCGGCGGCCGCAGCATGGGGGCAGTGCTGCGCGAGCGAATCGAGCGCCTGGCCTGCAGCTTCAGCCTGACCGACAACTACTTTACGTGGCAGGCCTTCGGCCGTGGCTATGGGCGCGGTGAAGCGCCGTTGCCACCCTATCTGCGCCGCGAGCAGTTCGACCTCGTTCGAGCGAGGGTCGAGCGGGTCGAGGTCCGCCTGACCTCGATCACCGATCATCTCGCCAGCCTGCCGGCGTCGTCGCGCGACCGCTACGTGCTGCTCGACGC
>CAWUOG010000580.1:0-2258 GCA_963923875.1 uncultured Alphaproteobacteria bacterium | reverse complement strand
GGGCGTTCACCGGCTGGGCGTCTTCGACAATTGCCGCAACAACCCGGCCGACGGCTGGCGGCAGCTCGAGGCCGAGCGGCAGGCCGCCGTTGTCGCGGGTGCCCCGCGCACCCCGAACGCCCTGGTGCTGTTCTCCACCGCCCCGGGCCGGGTCGCGATGGACGGTCCGCCCGGGCAGAACAGCCCCTTCGCCGCAGCCCTGCTGCGCCAGTTGCAGACCCCGTCCATCGACGTGCAGTCGCTGACCTCGAAGTTGCGGCGCGACGTGCTGATCGCCACGGAAGGCAAGCAGGTGGTGTGGGATCGCAACGGCTACGACGAGCCGTTCGTCCTGACCGGGCCCAGCAAGCCGTCAGGACTCTCGGTCTCGGGCCCGGCTGGCTGGGGCGCCGATCCCGCGCGGATCATCGAACTCACCAACGCCTACGCCTTCGTCCATGAGCAGGGCTTGTCGCTGCCCTCCGGGCTTGTGGCACATCGCGCTGCGGGCAACGCTGCTTTTAATCGAATGGTCGGATCCTTCCGGTACCTGAACTCGACTTCGATGAGCAAGGATCCCGCCCTCCTCGTGGTCATGTCGGTCGATGGGCGGACTGCCGAAGTGATCACTTCGCAAAAGGGAATCCACAATCCCAGGACCGGCAAAATGGAAGCCGGCAGCCTGTGGCGATTCACAACAGCGACCGTCAACGGCGACCGCCTCGAATTCGTGCCGCGCGACCAGGCGTGGCAATACTCGTTCAAATGGACTGACGCCAATTCCGGGACCATCAGCTACAGCGGCGACAGCACCAACGGCGGCAAGGGCCCCAGTCTAGGGGCCGTGGAACGATTCAACCGTCTCGACGGTTGAGGCGGCGGCAGCGGAACTTCACGACGTACCAGAGCGCCAGCAGGCCGTCGCGCCAGCCGATCTTCTTGCCCTCGTCGTAGGTCCGTCCGTAGTAGTTGATCGCGCATTCATAGATTCGCCAGCGCCGCGGCCGGGCGAAGGCGGCGGACAATTCGACCTCGATGCCGAAATCGTCGCTCGTCAGATCGACGCCCTCGAGCACCTTGCGATCGAACATCTTGGAGCAGGTCTCGATGTCCGACAGCATCTGGTCGAAAAGCACATTGAACAGCAGCGAGATCAGCCGGTTGCCGAGGTAGTGGTAGAAGTAGAGCGAGCGATGCGGCTTGCCGTGGAAGCGCGAGCCGTACACCACGTCCGCAACCCCGATCTGCAGCAGGCGGAACATCGGCGCCCAGTCGGCCGGGTCGTACTCGAGGTCGGCGTCCTGGATGACAACGACGTCGCCGGCCGCCGCCGCGAGGGCCGTGCGCACCGCCCTGCCCTTGCCGGCGTTCGTTTCGTGCATCAATGGCCGCACGGTCACCGCGCCCGCGACTTTCTCGCACCCGTCCTCCGGTCCGACCAACGCCGCATCAGCCGTCAGGAAGTCGATGCTGCCGTCCTCGACGCGGCGCACGCCGGTGACCCGGTTCGCGTCGGCGGGAAAGGCCGAGTTGATCCACTCGCGTGTGCCGTCGTTCGAACCGTCGTCGACCAGCACGATCTCCCGCTCCACGCCCGGCAGGGCGAGCATCACCGCGCGCAGCAGCCGCGGCAGGTACCGGCGCTCGTTGTAGACCGGAACGACGACCGACAGGGTGAGGCCCCGCCGCGGCGGGACGTCGAAGCCGTGCGGCGTCACCCGCGCCCGGACCTTCAGCGGCTGGCCGAGCCGGCGGCGAGTGGATCCGTCAGGCTGCCGCCCGCCTGGACGACCTCGCGATAGATCGCCGCCATCTCTTCGGCCACGGTCGTCATGGTGCGCTTTACCTCGATGTTGCCGGCACGCTCCGCGAGCTTGCGGCGGTCGAGCGCGACTTCGGCAATGGCGTCGGCCCACGGCTTGCTGTCCTGGAACGGCAGCAGCCAGCCGTCGATGCCGTCGCGAATGCGCTCGGCAATGCCGCCGAGATTGGCGCCCATCACCGGGATCCCGAAGGCGAAGGCCTCGAGCACGACCAGCGGACCGGTCTCCATGTAGTTCGACGGTACGGCGAGAATGTCGATCCTCTTCAGGAAATCCGGAAGCTGGCCGTGCGAGATCGAACCGAGGAACTCGATACGGTCGTCCCCCGCGGCGGCGGCTTCCAGGGTCCGGAGATAGGGCGGTTCCGTGCCGCTGCCGGCCACGACCAGTTTCACGGGCAGGTCTCTGGGCAGCAGCTTCATGGCCTCGAGCAGCACATGCGGCCCCTTGTACGGC
>CAWUOG010000579.1:0-2262 GCA_963923875.1 uncultured Alphaproteobacteria bacterium | reverse complement strand
AGCGCCAGCGCGGCGATCAGCAGGTTGCGGCGCGGCAGGCGGTCGATCCAGGCGCCGGCCGGCAGCGAAATGGTGAGCCACGCCGCCCCTTGCAGGGCGACCAGCAGGCCGACCAGGCCGGGCCCGGCGTCGAGCAGCAGGGTCGCGGTGAGCGGCAGGGTGGCCAGCGCGAGCTGGTCGGCGGCGTGGGTCCCGGCGGAGGCGCCGAGCAGGGCATGGAAGGGCTTCATGAGCCTGCGTTTACGCCTGCCTCGAGACGCCGCGCTATCCGGCGAACCACCATGAATTCGCAGTCGCCTTTCGGGCATCGCTCGATGGGTTGCCCTCAGCTCGGCGAATCCGGCTAAAGTGGCGCTCCATGTAAGGGAGGAAAAGATGGCCGGACGTGTTGCATTGGTGACGGGCGGAACGCGCGGAATCGGCGCGGCGATTTCGCGAATGCTGAAGCTGCGCGGCTATCAGGTGGCGGCGAACTATGCCGGCAACGACGTCGCCGCTCACGCCTTCAAGGAAGAAACCGGCATTGCGGTCTACAAATTCGACGTCAGCAACTTCGACGCCGTGAAAGCTGCCGTGGCGCAGATCGAGAAGGATCTCGGCCCGATCGAGATCGTGGTCAACAATGCGGGCATCACGCGCGATTCGACCATGCGCCGGCTCGACCGCGGCATGTGGGATGCCGTGATCGACACCAACCTCGGCTCCTGCTTCAACGTCTGCAAGGCGGTGTGGGACGGCATGAACACGCGCGGCTTCGGCCGCATCGTCAATATCGGCTCGATCAACGGCCAGGGCGGTCAGTACGGCCAGGTCAACTACGCCGCGGCCAAGTCGGGTATCCACGGCTTCACCAAGGCGCTCGCCCAGGAAGGCGCCGCCAAGGGCATCACCGTCAACGCCATCGCCCCGGGCTACACCGATACCGACATGGTTTCGGCGGTGCCGGCACCGGTGCTCGAGAAGATCGTCGCGAAGATTCCGGTTGGTCGCCTCGGCAAGGCCGACGAGATCGCGCGCGGCGTGCTGTTCCTGATTGCCGACGACGCGGGCTTCATTACCGGATCGACCCTGTCGATCAACGGCGGCCAGCACATGTACTGATCGCGGCAGGATTTCGGAGGGACGCCATGGCCAAGCTGGTCGAGTACAAGGACATGGCGCCCCGCGCCAAAGCCGTCGTCGAGGAAATCGCGGGCAATCGCGGCATAGATCCCGCCGCGATCAACAATGTCTGGAAGGCGCTGGCCCATCACCCGCAGGTGATGGAGCAGTTCGCCGGCGAGATGAAGGCCGCCTTCGCGCCGGGCAAGCTCGATTCTCTCACCAAGGAACTCATATATCTCGCGGTGAGCGTGACCAATCAGTGCGACTATTGCATCGCCTCGCACGGCAGCATGGCGCGCAAGAAGGGCATGACCGAGGAGATGTACGCGGAGTTCATGGCCGTCGTTCTGGCGGCGCAGAAGGGCAACAAGCTGGTCACCGCCTATCGCGTGCCGGTCGACAGCGTGTTCGAGGAGAAGTGATCGTGGCCGAGCGAACCTCGTCGACCGTCTGGGACGCCAACCTGTATCTGAAATTCTCCGATGCGCGCATGCAGCCGGCGCTCGACCTGATGGGCCGGCTCGATCCGGCGAATGGCCGGCGTGAGGGGCACGCGATCTACGATCTCGGCTGCGGCGCGGGCAACATCACGCGCATGCTGGGCCTGCGCTTCACCGAAGGCCCGGTGATCGGCGTCGACTCTTCCGAGCAGATGCTCGCCAAGGCGCAGTCGGAGACGACCGATGCCCGCATCAGCTTTGTCAAAGGCGACCTGCGCCTGTTCAAACCCGGCCTGCCACCGGGCATCCTCTACAGCAATGCCGCCTACCAGTGGGTGGCCGAGCACATCGAGCTGTTTCCCGGCCTGCTGAAGCTGCTGCCGTCGGGCGGACAGCTCGCCATCCAGATGCCACGCAACCACCAGGCGCCGTCGCATGCCCTGATGCATGAGGCCGCCGAGGCCGGTCCGTGGAAGGACAAGCTCAAGGCGGTGAAGCCGCTGCCGCCCGTCTCCGAGCCGGAGCGCTACTACGACGTGCTGAAGCCGCTCAGCGCCCAGCTCGACGTCTGGGAGACGATCTACCAGCAGCCGCTCACGGGTAAGGATCCGGTGGCGCAGTACACGGCGAGCACGGGATTGCGGCCCTATCTGCAGCTGCTCGACAAGGAAGAGGGCCAAGCCTTCTTCGACCACTACGCCGCGCTGCTGGCCAAGGC
>CAWUOG010000578.1:0-2266 GCA_963923875.1 uncultured Alphaproteobacteria bacterium | reverse complement strand
TCGACGGCATCGTGCCGAACACCGGACTCGCGGTGCTGTGGGGCATTACGAAGAAATGACCCGATTCGCCTTCCTCCCCTTCGCGGGTACCGCGAAGGGAGGACTCTCCTGACCGCCTATATCGTCCGCCGCCTGTTCGCGACGCTGCCGGTGATGGCGGTGGTGGCGCTGTTCGTGTTCTTCCTGCTGCGCCTCGCACCGGGCGATCCGGCGGCGATCATCGCGGGCGACGACGCGACCACCGAGGCGATCGAGGCGGTGCGCATCAAGCTCGGCCTCGACCGGCCGGTGGTCGAGCAGTTCGCGGTCTGGCTGTGGGCGCTGGCGCAGGGCGATCTCGGCGTGTCGATCTTCTCGAACCTCGCCGTCACGCGCCTGATCGCCCAGCGCATGGAACCGACCATCGCGCTCACGCTGTCGACCCTGTTGGTGGCGGTGGCGCTCGCCATTCCGATCGGCGTGGTCGCCGCCTGGAAGGCGCGCAAGTTGGTCGACCGGCTGGTCATGGGCATCGCCGTGCTGGGCTTCGCCATGCCGGTGTTCGTGCTGGCCTACGTGCTGATCTACTTCTTCTCGGTGCAGTGGAAGCTGCTGCCAGTGCAGGGCTACTCGCCGATCGCCGAGGGCGTCTGGCCGTTCGTGCAGAGCCTCATCCTGCCCTCGGTGGCGCTAGCTATGCCTTATCTGGCGCTGATCGCCCGCATCACCCGCACCTCAATGCTGGAAGTGCTGCAGCAGGACTATATCCGGACGGCCAACGCCAAGGGCCTGGCGACCGACCGCGTGCTGCTGCTGCATGCGCTCAAGAACGCCGCGGTGCCGATCGTCACGGTGATCGGCATCGGCATCGCGCTGCTGATCTCGGGCGTGGTGATCACCGAGACGGTGTTCAACATCCCCGGTCTCGGCCGGCTGACGGTCGATGCCGTGCTGAAACGCGACTATCCGATCGTGCAGGGGCTGATCCTGGTGTTCGCGGCGGCCAAAGTGGTGGTTAACCTGCTGATCGACATCTCCTACGCCTTCCTTGATCCGCGGATCCGGTACTGACATGGCCGTCGCAGCCGACACCCTGATCGACGAACCGCGCCGGCGATTCTCGCTGTGGCAGGCGATCCGCCGCAATCCGACCATCACCTTCGGCGCCGTGCTGCTGGCGTTGCTGGTGCTGCTGGCGATCTTCGGGCCGCAGTTCGTCGGCGATCCGTTCAAGATCTCGCCGCGCGACCGGCTGCGGCCGCCCTCGGAACGGTTCTGGTTCGGCACCGACCAGTTCGGCCGCGATGTCTTCACGCGCACCGTCTGGGGCGCACGGGTGTCGCTGATCGTCGGCCTGTCGGTCGCGGCGATCTCCAGCATCCTGGGCCTGGCGCTGGGCCTGCTGTGCGGCTACTTCCGCCGGGTCGACGGCTTCGTGATGCGCATCATGGACGGCGTCATGGCGATCCCGTCGATCCTGCTGGCGATCGCGCTGATCACGCTCACCAAGCCGGGCCTCGGCATCGTCATCGTCGCCATCGTCATTCCCGAGGTGCCGCGCATCGTGCGCGTGGTGCGGGCGGTCGTGCTGTCGATCCGCGCCCAGCCCTATGTCGAGAGTGCGATCGCGGGCGGCACCCGTCATGTCCGGCTGCTGGTGCGGCACGTGCTGCCCAATACGCTGGCGCCCCTGATCGTGCAGGCGACCTATGTCTGCGCCTCGGCGATGCTGATCGAATCGGGGTTGTCGTTCCTCGGCGCCGGCGTGCCGCCGGAAGTGCCGAGCTGGGGCAATATCATCGCCCAGGGCCGTACCTTCTTCCAGATCGCGCCCTGGAACATCCTGATCCCCGGCAGCTTCCTCGCGGTCACGGTGCTGGCGGTGAACCTGCTGGGCGACGGATTGCGCGACCGGCTCGATCCGCGGCTGGCCCGCAGGCTGTGAGTTCCCCGTGAGCGCCATCCTCGAAGTGCGCGACCTGCGCACGCAGTTCAACACGCTGGACGGCGTGGTGCGTGCCGTCGACGGCGTGTCGTTCGATCTCGCGCGCGGCGAGACGCTCGGCATCGTGGGAGAGTCGGGCTGCGGCAAGTCGGTGACGGCGCTCTCGATCCTGCGCCTGATCCCGCCGGAGACCGGCAAGATCGCCTCGGGCTCGATCCGCTTCGAGGGCGAGGAACTGACCACGCTCGGCGAGGAGGCGATGAAGCGGCTGCGCGGCCATCGCATCTCGATGATCTTCCAGGAGCCGATGACCTCGCTCAATCCGGTGCTGACGATCGGCAC
>CAWUOG010000577.1:0-2266 GCA_963923875.1 uncultured Alphaproteobacteria bacterium | reverse complement strand
TGGATAAGTCCCTTAGCGCTTTCCGTCCTGCGGCGTGTAGCGCGGCCATTCGTGCGCGGCGATCTGGTCGAGCGACGGCGTCGGCTGGCCGAAACGAATCTGATAGAGCCAGTAATTCGCCAGCACGCGCTGCACGAAGTCGCGCGTCTCGTTGAGCGGGATCGAGGCGATATAGAGAAGCGGATCGGCCGACGCGTTCAGCGAGTTGTCCCAGCGGAACACGTTACCCGGCCCGCCATTGTAGGCTGCAACTGCGCGCACCAGGTTGTTGTCGACGTCGCCGAGCAGCGAGGCGATGTAGGCTTGGCCCAGCGACATGTTCACCGACGGGCTCCACGGGTCACCGCCCTGCGTCTCAGGCGCGAACTTGTTGGTGACGAGGCGGGCCGTCGCCGGCATCAACTGCATCAGTCCCATCGCGCCGACCCACGAGCGCGCCTTTGGATTGAACGCCGATTCCTGGCGCATGAAGCCGAGGACCAGCGCGCGATCGACCGAGAAGCCCTGCATCGGCTGCCACGGAGGAACCGGATACATGGCGCCGTCATAGCCCGCGATCTTGTGGCGCTGATCCCAGGCGGCGTTGCCGATGCGCACCGAGAGCGCCGGCAGCACCGCCTTGTGGGCGACTGCCAGGGTCGCCTCGACGTAGTGTGGGTCGGCGTCGAGCGAGCCGGCATAGAGTTCACGCTCAGCCGCGGTGGCGGCGCCAAGCTGCAGAAGCGCCAGCGCGCGGCGACCGACCCGGTCATTGACCAGCCATTCGGTGCGCTTCTTGTCGAGCGTCGGCGGATTCCAGTCGGCCACGACCTTCATGCCCAACACTTTCTGGGCGACCAGGCCATGGAACGTGCGGCCATGCAGGGCGGCGCGTTTGAGATAGGGCGTGAATTTCTGCGGATTGCCGGCGAGCAGGTTGGCGCGCGCCGCCCAGAATGCCCCGGAGGCGAGCTGCCAAGACGATGCCTGGTCGGGCGCGGCATCGGCCACCATCTCGAAGCGGCGGGCGGCCTCGCGCATGTCGCCCTTGGTGAAAGCGCTGAGGCCCGCGGTCCAGTTCGCGTCGGGTGGCAGACTGCCCTCGACCGGGACCTGCAAGCCGCGCTGGGAATCGGCCTCGAGTGCGCGCGTGCGAATGCGGCCGCGCCACAGTTCGACTTCCTGCGGTCCCAGCAGGTCGGCGGTCTGCTTCCTGTCGAGCAGCGCGAAGGCTGCGTTGTAGCCGCCGTCGTCCGCCATCTGCTGCAGTCGCGAGCGCAATTGCGCCGCGGCGGCCGCGTCGGCGCCGGTCACCGTGCGCGCCGCCGCGAAGGTGGGCGACAGTTGCGCCTGGCCGACAAAGCTCGACGGCGTGAGCTCGCCTGCCCCGGGGGCACGCCGCGCAATCGCCAGACGATAGATCGCCGGCGCATCGGGATGGTCGTTGAATTCCTGCAGCCAGCTGGCCAGCTCGGGGAACTTGGCCTGGTAGTTCTTCGCCAGCAGCCGCTGGGCCCCGACATAGCCCATCAGCGTCTTGTCGCCGAGGCGGGCAATCTCTGCATCGGCCTGCGCCCAGTGGCCGGATGCCTGTTCCTGGAAGATGCGGCGGTAGCGATCGCGATCGTCGTTACTCAGTATCGTTGGCAGGTCGGACGGCGGCGAAATCTCGTCGAGCTCGATGACCGGGGGCGGCGGCACGAATACGGCAGGCCGGGCCGCCGGGCGAAAGCCCGCATACTGCTGAACGGGTTTGGCTGTCGGCGCGGCGGCCGCTGGTTTCGCCGCGGGCGCGGGCTTGGCGGGCGGCTTCGCCGTCTGGGCCAGGCCTCCCATCGCCAATGTGGTCATCGCCCCCACGACGGCCACAAAAAGGATTCGGTTCATGGGGTTACCGTAGTGTGACTTGGGATGCGGCGACAAGCGCCCCTTGAGCCGGCCTTCCGGGTATAGTGACGGCCACGGAGGAGCACATGACTTTGCATAGGGACCGGGCCCAAGCTGTCCGCCAACTCGTCGAGCAGGCGCGCGAGATTGAAAAAAGCGGCGTAACCCCTGCCAACCTCGACAAGATCGGCGTTTTGCTTTCCGCACTGGCGCGCCGCGCCGAGCTGTTCCCACAGGAGGAATTTCCGCTTGGCGCCGACGGCGGCATCTACCGGCTGAGCGAGGACCCCGACCACCGGTTCGCGCTCTATGCATCGGCTGGAGGCGCCGGAAAGAAGGTCCCGCCGCACAATCACACGACCTGGGCGATCATCGCCGGGGTGCACGGTGCCGAGCGCAA
>CAWUOG010000576.1:0-2268 GCA_963923875.1 uncultured Alphaproteobacteria bacterium | reverse complement strand
ACAGGATCGCATCCCACTTCTCGTCGGGAAACTCGTCGATCGGCGCGACATGCTGGATGCCGGCGTTGTTCACCATGATGTCGACCGAGCCGAACATGTCGACGGTCTGGCGGATCATGCCCTCGATCGCCTTGGGCTTGCTCATGTCGGCCGGCGAATAGACGACCATGGCATTGGTGCGTTGCGCCAGTTCGGAGCGCGTCTTCTCGATCTGCAGCGCCTCGCCGAAGCCGTTGAGGACGACGTTGGCGCCGGCGCGGGCGAAGGCTTCGGCGATGCCGAGGCCGATGCCCGAAGTCGAGCCGGTGACGATGGCGGTCTTGCCGTTCAGCATGGTGCGATCTCCTGGTCCGGGATGATCCCGCGGGGTGATCGCAAGGTGACGGCGCCGCAGCTGCTTCTGAAATGCCGAGTGTCTACCGTTTCGATAGAGCGCGCGTATTGCCCTTCTCGGGTGTGGACGTCTCAGGCGTGGGAGTCGCGGGCATGCGCATCGCGCAGCGCGTCGAGCGAGGCGATCAGTTCCTCGGGATCGGGCCAGCGCGCGGAATCGACGTCGGAGAAGGCGAAGACGATCTGGGCGTCCGGCGCCACGACGAACACCGCCGGGATGGGCAATCGCCAGGCCGTGTCGGCGTGCAGCCGGCGCAGGTCGCGGCCGCGCTCGAGGTGGATGCGCACATGCTCGGGCGAGAGTTCGTAGGCGAGCCCGCAGGTCCGTGCAAAGCCGTTCGCCGGATCGCTGAGCAGCGGATAGGAGATGCCGCGTTGGCTCGCCGTCTCGGCAATGCGGGCGGGCTGGTCGGGCATGATGCCGACCGGCTGGCCGCCCAACGCCTCGATTGCCGTGCGCGCCTCTTCCAGGGCGACCATGGTGAGGGCGCAGTACGGACACCAGCCGCCCCGGAAGAAGGCGAGGACCATCGGGCCGCGATCGAGGAACTCATGACTGGTGTGGAGGGCGCCGTAGGCGTCGCGCAGCGCGAAGTCGGGGAACATGTCGCCCCGCGCCAGACCTTCCTCGGCCAGCCGCAGCATGCGCAGCCGGTCGTATTCGTCCTGCACGGCGGTCCGGTCGCGGGCCGACAGCTCGGCCAGATGGTGCCGGTTCAACTCGTGCAGCGCCTGAGGCAGGGAGGACGACGGCGACATGCTGCAGACAGTGTGACGGGCTGTGAAGAGTGCCGGAAATGCCTTGCGTGTACGGTATCGATAGCCGCAGGCTATGGATGTTTGGGGCACACTCAGCGGGTCTTTCACCTGCACTTCCGGGGGAGAAGCTGCCGTGGAAATGCATCAGATCCGCTACTTCCTGGCGGTCTGCGAGACCCTGAACTTCACGCGCGCGGCCGAGGCCTGCAACGTCTCGCAGCCCTCGCTGACCCGCGCCATCAAGGGCCTCGAGGACGAGCTGGGCGGGCCGCTGTTCCGCCGCGAGCGCAACAACACCCATCTCACCGGACTCGGCGAGATGATGCGCCCGCATCTCACGCAGGTTCTGATCGAGACCGACGCCGCCAAGGAGCGCGCCAAGAGTTTCGCCAAGCTCGACGACGTCGAGCTCAAACTCGGCATGATGTGTACCATCGGCCCGCGCCGCTTCATTCCCTTCCTGCAATCCTTCCGCGAGCGTCATCCGAAAGTGAACCTCACGGTCGAGGACGGGGCGAGCGACAAGCTGCAGGAGCGGCTGGCCGGCGGTCAGCTGGACGTTGCGGTCTACGGCCAACCCGAGGAGATCGACGAGCGCTTCCACGCGCGCCGTCTTTACGACGAGCGCTTCGTGATCGGCGTCGGGCCCGGCCACCCCTTCGAGAAGCAGAATGCGGTGCGCTGCGCGGACCTGCACGACCAAGCCTACGTGAACCGCTTGCAGTGCGAGTTCTTCGGCCACGCCCGCAAGATCTTCCGCGAGCATGGCGCCAGGACGCGAATCGTGTTCCGCAGCGACCGCGACGACTGGGTGCAGTCGATGGCGATGGCCGGCATCGGCTTCACCTTCATTCCCGAATACGCCGTCACCATGCCGGGCCTTCGCGTGCGGCCGCTGATCGAACCGGAGATCACGCGCACCATCCAGGTCGTGACGGTGCGTGGCCGGCCGCATGTGCCGGCCGTGGCGGCGTTCGTGCGCGAGATCCTCGCCTTCAACTGGGCGAACGCCCCAGCGTAGAACGCCACTCGAGCCTTCTTCCGCCTCTGAATAGGGAGGCGACACAGCTTCACCGTTAGCTATCGAATCAATCGCCACTCGGCATTTCAGACGAA
>CAWUOG010000575.1:0-2271 GCA_963923875.1 uncultured Alphaproteobacteria bacterium | reverse complement strand
CACAGAGCAGAAGACGTTTCATTGCCGAAGACGGGAGAAGGGCCACATCTGAGAGTGTCCAGATCATACGCCCTTCCACGCGCGGGCGGGAGCCGTTACATCGGAAGCATGCTCAAGGTCATGATCGCGCCGGTCACCCCGTTTCAGCAGAACTGCTCCCTCGTCTGGTGCCAGGACACCATGGAAGGCACCGCCGTCGACCCTGGTGGCGATTTCGACATGCTGAGGCAGGCGATCGACGAACAGGGCATCAAGATCACCAAGGTCCTGCTAACGCACGGCCATGTCGACCATGCCTCGGCCGCCGGCACCATGGCCGAGCACTACGGCGTGAAGATCGAGGGGCCGCACCGCGACGACCAGTTCCTGATCGACGCCCTGCCCGACTCCGGCCGCAAATACAACTTCCCGGTCTACAAGCCGTTCCTGCCCGACCGCTGGCTCGAGAACGGCGAGACGGTGAGCCTGGGCAACCAGACGCTCGACGTCGTCCACTGCCCCGGCCACACGCCGGGGCACGTCGTGTTCGTGCACAAACAGGCCCGCATCGCCTTCGTGGGCGACGTGCTGTTCCGGGGGTCGATCGGCCGCACGGACTTTCCGCGCGGCAATCACGATCAGTTGCTGAACTCGATCCGCAAGCGCCTGTGGCCGCTGGGCGACGACATCACTTTCGTGCCCGGCCACGGCCAGACTTCGACCTTCGGCTGGGAACGCAAGACCAACCCCTTCGTCGCCGACCTCAATTTCGACGACGAAGAGGAAGCCTCGGCCTAGGCGTTTCCTAGCGCAGCGTGGCCCGCAGGTCGGCCGGCATCGTCACCGCGAAGGCCGGCAGCATGGCAAGATCGCCGTCCTCGTCGCGCTGCTGGATGAATTGCAGGCCGTGGCGCAGCATTTCCTTGGTGAAGCGCTGCGGCTGGGACTCGAGCAGGGCCACCTCGTCCTGTGGGCGCTCGGACATCGGCCGGCCAAAGGCGTCGAGTTCGACCTCGGCCACGAGGTAGAGGCCGCATGCGAGCGCGCTCAGCGCATAGGACAGGCACTCTTCTTCCCACCGGTCGGGCTCGCGCTCGAGCGTGTCGAGCAGATCGAGCGCAGCGATGAAATTGCGATGGAGCTTCTTACGACGTTCGGTGGCGGCCTGTTGCATCCCGTCCTCCTCACTGCGCTGATACGAGAGCGCACATGTGAGGGCACGATCGAGGCAAAACAATGTTCGACGGATGAAGTCTGTCTGACAGCTACGGCTTGGTCACACCGCGCACGCCGTCGGCGAGAGACTTCACGAAGGCCAGCAGGTTGGGCACGAGATCGGGCTTGGCCTTGCCGCTCGAATCGAGCCCCATCTTCACCCGGTCGACGATCGCCGTTCCGACCACCGCTGCGTCGGCGTGTCGCGCGACGGCCGCGGCCTGCTCGGGGGTCTTGATGCCGAATCCCACACCGATCGGAAGGCCGGTATGGCGCCTGATACGCGATACGTGCGTGCGTACCGCATCTTCGGTCGCCGACTTGGTGCCGGTGATGCCGAGCACCGAGACGAAGTAGACGAAACCTGCCGAATACTTGAGCACCGCCGGCAGGCGCTTGTCGTCGGTGGTGGGCGCCGTGAGCATGACCGTATCAAGGCCGTGCTTTGCCGCATGCGGCTTCAGCTCGTCCGCCTCTTCCGGCGGCAGGTCGACCAGAATGAAGCCGTCGACGCCCGCCGCTGCGGCGTCCTTGCAGAAGCGCTCGGGACCGCGCTGGTAAACCAGATTGTAGTAGCCCATCAGCAGGATCGGCGTGGCGTCGTCGCCGGTTTCCTTGCGGAAGCGCCGCACCATGTCGAAGGTGCCGTCGACCGTCATGCCGGCCTTCAGCGCGCGCTGGCCGGCGAGCTGGATGGACGGACCGTCGGCCATCGGATCGGTGAAGGGCATGCCGAGCTCGATCACATCGGCGCCCGCCTTGGGCAGGCCCTTCAGGATCTCGTAACTGGTGGCGAGATCGGGATCGCCGGCGCTGACATAGGCAACCAGGCCCGCCCGCTTGTCGGCCTTGAGCCTGGCGAAACGCTCGGTAATGCGGCCCATCAGATCTTGATCCCCATCCGGGCCGCGATCTGCGGCACGTCCTTGTCGCCGCGACCCGACAGATTGGCCACCAGCAGGTGATCCTTGGGCAGCTTCGGCGCGAGCTTCGAGACGAAGGCCAATCCATGAGAGGATTCGAGCGCCGGAATGATGCCCTCGAGCTTGCACAGCAGGTGGAACGCCTCGACTGCCT
>CAWUOG010000574.1:0-2273 GCA_963923875.1 uncultured Alphaproteobacteria bacterium | reverse complement strand
CCGCTGCGCATGATGCAGGGGCACTGACATGGCAAAGGTCGCCCCGAAGGTGACAGTCGAGACAGAAGGTGTCGTCACCGTCGTCTCGATCGACCGCTTTGCCGAGGCGCGCAATGCGGTCGATCCCGAAACAGCAAGGTTGCTGCGCGAGGCTTTCCTGGCATTCGACAAGGACGAGGCACAATCGGTTGCGATCCTGACCGGCCGCGATGGCACGTTCTGCGCCGGCTTCGATCTCAAGGTTGCGGCCCAGCGCGCAGGCGCGGCGTTGCACGACCCGGCGGGCGAGGGGCCGATGGGCCCGACACGGATGCTGCTGTCCAAACCGGTGATCGCCGCTATCGAGGGCTATGCCGTCGCGGGCGGGCTCGAACTGGCGCTATGGTGCGACCTGCGGGTGGCCTCCGAGACCGCGAAGTTCGGCGTGTTCTGCCGGCGCTGGGGCGTGCCGCTGATCGACGGCGGTACGGTGCGCCTGCCGCGCCTGATCGGGCACAGCCGTGCGCTCGACATGATCCTGACCGGCCGCGAGGTCGGTGCTCGCGAAGCATTCGAATGGGGCCTCGCCAATCGCCTGGCGCCGGCAGGCCAGGCTCTCGCCGAAGCCAGGGCCCTGGCCGAAGTGATCGCCAGGTTTCCACAGGTCTGCATGCGCTCGGACCGCCGTTCGTCCTACGAACAGTGGACGCTCGAACAGCGCGCGGCACTGACCAACGAGGCCCGGCTCGGCCTGCCCGCGCTGGAAGCCGAATCGCGCAAGGGCGCGGCACGCTTTGCCTCGGGCAAGGGCCGCGGCGGCGACTTCGGGAACATCTGAAGGTCAACCGGCGATGCCATCTCTACCGACCGACGAGGACGTCGCGCGCTATCGCACCGACGGCGCCATCTGCCTGCGCGGTGCGTTCTCGACGGAATGGATCGAACGCCTGCGCGGCGCGGTCGACGACGACATCGCGGCACCCGGTCCGATGATGCGCCTCAATACGCCGCAAGGCGCCCCCGGAAGATTTTTCGTCGACTTTCAGCTCTGGCAGCGCCACCCGGCGGCGCGGGATTTCGTCTACGACTCACCCGCTGCTGAAATCGCGCGGCGGCTGATGGGTTCCCGCGAGGTCGTCTACTATCACGACCATCTGCTGGTGAAGGAGCCGGGCACGCGCGAGCGCACGCCGTGGCACCACGATCAGCCCTATTATCCGATCGACGGCGAGCAGATCGTCTCGCTGTGGCTGCCGCTCGATCCGGTCGATCGCGCCACCTGCGTGGAATACGTGAAGGGGTCGCATCGCTGGGGCCGCTGGTTCCAGCCGAAATTCTTCCGCCAGGGTGGCGTCGACCTGCAGGTCCAGGATGCCCGCTTCGAGCCGCTGCCCGATCTCGATGCCGAGCGGGACGCCCATGAGTTCCTGGCCTGGGACATGGAGCCGGGCGACGTCATCGCCTTCCATGCGCTCACCCTGCATGGCGCATCGGGCAATCTCTCGTCTGTCCGCCGCCGGCGCGCCTGGGCGACCCGCTGGTGCGGCGACGATGCCCGCTACGCCGCCCGTGTCGGCCAGATCTCGCCTCCGATCGAGGGACACGGCCTCAAGCCCGGCGACCGGCTCGAATGCGCAACCTTTCCGAAGGTTCTCGGCTGAGCGCAACGGGGCGCAAACTGCGCCACCTCGGGTTCCGAAGCGTCGCCACTGGCTCTATAGTTCCAGCATGGAAAAGGACCCGCTCGACGTCGCGCTCGATATCAAGCGCGGCTTTGCGCGTACCGTTGCCAGCCGAGACCGGCCGGCCCGGATCGACGCCGATTACCTGATCGGCGTGGCGGTGTGGTGGTTCGTTGCCTTCGCAGCGGCATCCATCGTCGGCGTGACGGTCTGGCCCGCAGCGATCGTGGCGTCTGTCGCTTGCTGGTTCTGGCCGGTCGTCCTGGCGTTCGACCGCGGCGCTCACTAGTTCTCCTTCCCCGTCTCTGGGGGAGGTGTCGCCGTCATACGGCGACCGAGAGGGTGAGTTCCTCGACTATGACTTCGCGGTGCGGTGCCTGTCCGGCGTTACTTGCCGCGCTGGGTACCGCCAGCTCTCCGCGATTCGAAGGGCTAAGGGACGAGCACGGCTTTTCCGACTACCGTACGCTGTTCGATCAATTTGAATGCCTCGACCCAGTCGCTAAGGTCGAAGCTGCCGGCAATGGTGGCCCTGAGCTTGCCCTCGGTGAACCAGTGCATCAGCTCCCTCTGGGCGTCGGCCACCATGGCGCGTCGCTTGGCGAGGGCAGC
>CAWUOG010000573.1:0-2273 GCA_963923875.1 uncultured Alphaproteobacteria bacterium | reverse complement strand
GAGCGCGAAAAGGCGCTGATGAACGCCCTGCCGCAGCAGATCGCGCACGCCAAGGCCAGTGCGCCGTTCTTCTCGACCTGGCTGAAGGACGTCGACCCCTCGACCGTCACCTCGCGCTCGGCGCTCGCCAGGCTGCCGGTGCTGCGCAAATCGATGCTGGGCGAGGTCCAGAAGAAGAACCCGCCGATGGGCGGCCTGATCGCGGTGCCCATGACCAAGGTGCGCCACATCTTCATGTCGCCCGGCCCGATCTTCGAGATCGATACCGACGAGCCCGACTATTTCCGCGGCGCGCGCGCCATGTTCTCCGGGGGCTTTCGGCCCGGACACATCGTCTACAACACCTTCTCCTATCACCTGACGCCGGCCGGCATCATGATGGAGTCGGCATTGCGCGCTCTGGGCTGCGCCATCGTGCCGGGCGGCGTGGGCAACACCGAGCTGCAGCTCGATGCCATCGCTGCCATCAGGCCTGACGGCTATATCGGCACGCCTTCGTTCCTGAAGATCCTGATCGAGAAGGCGGCCGAGCTCGGCAAGGACATCTCCTCGATCAAGCATGCGTTCGTCGGCGCCGAAGCGCTGCCGCCCTCCTTGCGCCAGATGTTCATCGACAAGGGCATGACCTGCCTGCAGAGCTACGGCACGGCCGATCTCGGCACGATCGCCTACGAGGCCGCGGCGCCCGACGGCAAGATCGAAGGCATGATCGTCGACGAGGGCGTGATCGTCGAGATCGTGCGGCCCGGCACCGGCGACCCCGTCCCCGAGGGCGATGTCGGCGAGGTGGTGGTGACCACCTTCAACAAGGCCTATCCGCTGATCCGCTTCGGCACCGGCGACATGTCGGCGGTGCTGCCCGGCGTCAGCCCATGCGGCCGGACCAACATGCGCATCAAGGGATGGATGGGCCGCGCCGACCAGCGCACCAAGGTGCGCGGCATGTTCGTCGATCCGGAGCAGATCGCGGAGATCGGCAAGAAGCATCCGGGCCTCGGCCGCCTGCGCCTGGTGATCGACTGGGTGAACCAGGCCGACGTCATGACGCTCAAGGTCGAAGCGCCGGCGCCCGGTGCCGAACTCGAGAAGGCGCTGGAAGGCACCATCCGCACCGTCTGCAAGGTCGGCGGCAAGGTCGAGTTCGTCGCCATGAAGAGCCTGCCCAACGACGGCAAGGTGATCGACGACGTGCGGAAGTACACCTGAGACCGCGCGGCGCCCTGCACCGCCTGGCGCTCGCTCTGCTTCTGGTGGCTCTGCCGGCGAGCGCCCAGACGATTCCCGATGGCAACACGATCACGGTGGGGGCCACGACGGTCCGCCTTTGGGGCATCGACGCCCCCGACATCCGCCAGACCTGCGACGACGGCTGGGCGGCCGGACAGGAAGCGGCCCGCACGTTGCGCACGCTGGTCCAGGGGCGCCGCCTCGAATGCAATCCGCGCGGCAAGGATCGCTTCGGTGTGACCCTGGCTGTCTGCAAGACCGACGGCTGGGATGTCGGCGCCGCCATGGTCAGCGCGGGCGCCGCCTGGGCGGCCCGCCAGAACCGCGACTATGCCAACGAGGAGCAGGACGCGATCAACGCCCGCAAGGGCGTGCACGACCATCCCTGCCTGCTGCCGTGGGCGTGGCGGGAGAACCCGCGCTAGAGCAGATTCCGTTCAGCTGGAGTCAGCTGAACGGAAGGCGTCAGGCAATGTTGTGGAGGAAGCAGTTCTAGTCGATCGTCAGGTTGACGATCAGCCGATCCGCGTTACGCATCGGCAGCGTCCACTCGACGCTCACCTTTGCCCCGGACGCGACCGCCGAGGCCAGCAGCTTCGCCCATTCGACGACCTGCTCGGCATCGTTGCTTCCGAAATAGGCGCTCCCGGACGCGCCGGCCCATGACAACTCGGTCTCGACGGTGGGCCCACCGCCGAAGTCGAGGACCGCCATGGTGTTCACCGTCTCTCGGTAGGGATTGGAAAGCGTGTCGCTGCCTTCAGCTGGACGATTCGGGTTGGGGTGCGGCAGCACGACACCCAGCGCGATATGGGGCAGGTCCTCGTTATAAATGACCTGGACATCGAAGCCGCCGCGCGCGGCGGCGGCCAAGGCCGCCGACATAGCCAGCGCCGACAGATGCGACTGCTCCAGGGGTGAATCGCCGGCGACCTGAAAGTCGTGGCGCCGGGTCCCTGTATCGATGGTGAATTTCAGGCCGGTGTGGCGCGGATCCGGACACGCCGGCTCACCCACGACTCTCCCGACGATGCTGGACTCGGTCA
>CAWUOG010000572.1:0-2279 GCA_963923875.1 uncultured Alphaproteobacteria bacterium | reverse complement strand
CTTGCGCACGGCGTCGAGGGTCGGCGAGGCCGCTGCCGCGGGCTGGACCGGCAGGAGTCCGGCCAGCCACACCGACAGCGCTATTGCCCAAAAGGTTCCCCGACGCATCGATTTCCTCCCCCAGGACCCGATCGGTCCTGGCGAATTATAGCCGATCCGGCGCGGCCGCACCGGCATCGACCGGCGCGTCGAAGGCGCAGGCTGGAGGACCAGACTGGAGGGGCCGGCTGGACAGGTCGACTGGACAGGCTAGCGGGGCTTCGCGAGAGTTGCGGGAAAAGGGAGGAAACAATGACCAATAAGCGTCTCACGCGGCGTGCCGCGATGGCGGCCGCCGTCGCCACGCTCGCCACCCCCGGCCTGGCGCGCGGGCAACTGAACTGGAAGCCCGACCGGCCGATGACAGTCTACAATCCGCTGGCGGTCGGCGGCGTGTGCGACGTGCATCTGCGCTTCCTGGGCGAGCGGGTCGGCAAGTCGCTCGGGCAACCGGTGCTGGTGGAAGCCCGGGGCGGCGCCGGCGCCACGCTGGCGGCGGCGCAGATGGTGAACGTCAAGCCCGACGGCCAGACGATCGCGTGCATGACGATCAACAGCCTGCGCTACCCGCACTACCAGACGGCCAACTGGCATCCGCTGCGCGACTTCACCTACATGATCGGCCTGTCTGAGTTCACCTTCGGCGTGGTGTGCAAGGCGGATGCGCCGTGGAAGTCGATCGACGACCTGATCGCCGACGGCAAGAAGAACCCCGACAAGCTGAACTACGGCACCAGCGGCATCGGCGGCACGGGGCACCTGCTGATGATCGAGGTCGAACAGACGACGGGCGCGCGCTTCACCCATGTGCCCTTCAAGGGCGGGCCGGAATGGATGCAGGCGCTGCTGGGCGACCACATCCAGTTCGTGCCGGATGGCGCGCAGTGGGCGCCCTTCGTCGAGAGCGGACAGGTGCGCGTGCTCGCCATGGCGACGCCGACACGCTTCCCGAAATATCCCGACGTGCCCAACCTGACGGAGCGCGGCATCGACGCCGTCGCGGTCAGCCCCTACGGGCTGGTCGGGCCGAAGGACCTGCCGCCGGCGATCGTCGAGACGCTGCATGGCGCGTACAAGGAGGCGATGGCCGACCCGGGACACCAGCCGCTGCTCGACAAGTTCATCCAGGTGCCGTGGTACAGGAGCCCGGCCGAGTACCGGGCCTTCGCCGAGAAATACTACGTCGACGTCAAGCCGATGCTGGTGAAGTCGGGGCTCGCCAAGGCCTGAGCCGCCGGGTCGCTGGGTCGCTGGGCCGTCAGGCCGCGAAGGCGATGCCCAGTTCGGGCATCGACTTGAGCATGCGGCGCAGCGCGCGGTCCTGGATCGCGCCGCTGTTGGCCGGCAGGGTCTTCATCTTGAAGCGCACGACCAGCGCGTTGTCGGCGACCTCGGCGACGCTGTGCACGCGCAGCGGCTCGAGGATCTGCGGCTTGAGATCGGGTTCGGCCGCCAGGTCGGCGGCGATCTTGCCGGTGGCTTCGCGCAGCTTCTCGACGTCGGTGTCGCGGGCGAAGCGGAGGTTGAACTTTATCGCCGCCCAGTCGCGGCTGAAATTGGCGATCTGGCCGAGATCGCCGAAGGGAATGACGTGGATCTGGCCGTCGCGGTGGCGCAGCCGGATCGAGCGCAGGGTGAAGCCCTCGACCGTCCCTTCGGCCTGGCCGCAGCGGATGTATTCGCCGACCCGGAAGGCATCGTCGGCGAGATAGAAGATGCCCGACACGATGTCCTTCACCAGCGCCTGGCTGCCGAAGGAAATCGCGAGGCCCAGCACCGAGGCCCCGGCCAGCAGCGGCGCGGTGTTGACGCCGAGCTCGTCGAGGGCGACCAGGACGGCCACGATCAGGATGATCGTGGCGACCGTCACGCGCAGCACCGGCATCAGCGTGTCGAAGCGGGCGGCGACGGAGCCGGCGGTCTGGCCCTTGTCGCCGGCCGTCACGTTGCGGCGGACGATGCGTTCGACATAAGCCTCGGTGGTGTACTTGAAGAGCTCCCACAGCACGAAGGCGCTGAACAGGGTGATGCCGGTGGCGCGGCCGACGCGGGCAAGCCGGTCCCACGCGCGTTCGTCGACGAAGCCGAGCACGTTGACGACCCAGCTCTCGGCGATGGTGACGATCACGAGGATCAGCGCGAACACGCGGGCGCAGCGGGCCAGCACGTCGGGCAGCCGTTGCCGGTCGGACGCCGGCGTGAAGCCGTCGAGCTGGCTGTCGAGCCGGCGCACGCCGGCC
>CAWUOG010000571.1:0-2280 GCA_963923875.1 uncultured Alphaproteobacteria bacterium | reverse complement strand
ATGTTGACCCAGTTGAACTGAAGGTCCTCCGCTAAAGTCGGACTTTCTCGCCCCTTGCTCGCACACTCTGGCTCTTGAGCTGGCCGCAGGCTGCGGCGATGTCGCGGCCACGCGGCGTGCGCACGGGGGCGCTGAGGCCGCCGTCATTGACGATCTCGGCGAAGCGATGGATGCGGTTGTTCGAGCTGCACTCATAGGGCGCGCCCGGCCAGGGATTGAACGGGATCAGGTTCACCTTGGCGTGGATCGGCTTCAGGATCCGCACGAGTTCGCGCGCGTCGGCGTCGGAGTCGTTGACGCCCTTCAGCATCGCGTACTCAAAGGTGATGCGCCGGCTGTTCTTGGCGCCGGGATAGGCCTCGCAGGCCTTCAGCAGTTCGGCGATCGGCCATTTCCTGTTGATCGGCACCAGCGTGTCGCGCACCTCGTCGTTCACCGCGTGCAGCGACACTGCGAGGTTGACGTCGAGGGCCTCGCCGATCCTGGGGATCATCGGCACGACGCCGGAAGTCGAAAGCGTGATGCGCCGGCGGCTAAGCGCGATGCCCTGATCGTCCATGACGATCTTCAGCGCCGTCACCACGTTGTCGAAATTGTACAGCGGCTCGCCCATGCCCATCATCACGATGTTGGAGAGCATGCGCTGCGCGTCGGCGGTCGGCGTCGGCCACTCGCCGTAGGAATCGCGCGCCACCATGAACTGCCCGACGATTTCTTCGGGCGCCAGGTTGCGGACGAGAGGCTGCGTGCCGGTGTGGCAGAAGCTGCAGGTCAGGGTGCAACCGACCTGGCTGGAGATGCAGACCGAGCCGCGATCCTCTTCCGGAATGTTGACCGTCTCGGCCTCGTTGCCGTCGGCGAAACGCAGCAGCCACTTGCGCGTACCGTCGACCGAACGCTGCTCGGTGGCGATCTCCGGCCGCTCGATCACGAACAGCTCGGCCAGGCGATCGCGTGTCTTCTTGGCGATGTTGGACATGCGGCCGAAATCGGTGATGCCGTGCCAATAGATCCAGTGCCAGACCTGCTGGGCGCGGAACGGCTCCAGACCGGCCTCGGTCAGCGTCGCCTTGAGGTCGTTCCGCGACAGCCCGACCAGGTTGCGACGCAGGTCGTTGCGCCCGCGCCGCCGTTCGGACGGGGCGCCGGGCTCGGTGATCTGCAGCGGTTCGGTGGGCAAAGTCGGCATGCGAAAGCAGGAGATAGGCGTGCCGGCCGGGCGGCGCAATGGCCCCGGAATCCGGCCGCCCGGCCGGGCCTATTTCTGGGCCTTCATCTGCCAGGCTTCGATGACCGGGAAGCGATGGATGAAGTTCAGGACGTTGAGAGTGAGATTGTCGTGCACCAGGGCCGCCGCACCCACTTCCAGGACCAGCACCAGCGCCACGGTGGCTTTCCAGGACAGCAGGCGGGCCAGCAGAAAGCCGGTCGCCATCGACACATTGTCCATCAGCGAGTTCAGGATGCTGTCGCCGGTATAGCCGGCCGCCAGCGCCTGCTTGCGGTAGGCCTCGATCACCCAGGGCGAGTTCTCGGCGATCTCCCAGGCCGCCTCGATGCCGACGGCGATCGTGAGCCGAACCAGCACCGGACTCCGAGGCAGGACGAGGCGCAACACGGCATAGAACAGAATGCCGTGGACGATGTGCGAGGCGGTGTACCAGTCGAACATCTGCTGCGAGAGCTCCGGCGACCAGATGTCGCCGACCCACAGCCGGATCGTGCCGCAGTCGCAGATCCAGACCCGGCCCATGAAATGCAGGGTGAGGGCCTGAATTGCCACAATGGCGACGACCGCCACCCGCGCGATGTTGGCCGTCGTCGCGCTCAGGACCCGGCCCTCGGGTTGGCTCTTTGGCGCTGCCGCGCCTTGCGCTTGTAGATCGGGTCCCCGAAGACCGGCAACGGCACGGTCTCGGTCGGCGCCCCTTCGGCCACCGGCCGCGGTGCATGGCGCCCCAGGCTGAGGAGCCGGTCGTACATGATCAGCGCCCCAGCCACGCCGAGATTGACCGAGAAGCGGGTCGGGATTTTCACGACGTAGTCGCAGCGTGACTGAAGCTCGCTCGACAGGCCCTCGCGCTCGGCGCCCAGGATGTAGGCGGCCTGGCGCGGATGGCGGAAGCTCGGCAGCTCGATCGCATCGTCGGAGATCTCGACCCCGACCAGCCGGCAGCCCTGGGGCAGGCGGAACGACTCGAGGTCGGCGAAATGATAGGTCGGCACCGAGCGCGGCGTGTCGGAAGTGTCGCTGTGGGCTCCCTCCCGGCGATTGTACTG
>CAWUOG010000570.1:0-2284 GCA_963923875.1 uncultured Alphaproteobacteria bacterium | reverse complement strand
GAGTAGTAGCGCTCGAAAATGCGGCCGATGCGATCTGGAGGGATGCCGGGGCCTTCATCCTCGACCTGGAGTTCGACGTGGTCCGCGGTGTGGCTGAGCGTGACCGTGATGGTGCCGCCGCGCGGACTGAAGCTGGTGGCATTCTCGAGCACGTTCTGCAGCACCGTCTCCAGCATGCCGCGCCCGGCGCGCACCCGCGCGGTTTCATTGAGCCGTCGCACCAGGCGGATGTCGCGACTGGCCCAGATCTCCCGGAAGTTCAGCGCCGCCTCGCCGACCACCAGGGCGAGGCCGACCGGCACACGTGGCGCCTCGATCAGGTCCGCGGTGCTGCGGTCGAAATTCTGCGCTGCCGTCACCAGACCGAGAAGTCGCGCCAGCGAGGATTCGATGATGGCAAGCGCGCGCTGGGTCCGGGCGTCGTCCGCCGGCAGCACGCGGCGCACCGGCGCCAGCGAGGACTGGATCGCCGCGATCGGCGTCTTGAAGGAGTGCGCGTTGTCCTCGGCCGATTGCCGAATCTGATCGCTGAGCCGCTTGAGGTCGTGCACCAGCTTGTCGAAATCCCGTGCGACGCTCGCCAGCTCCGGCACCGTGTTGCGCTGGGAGAAGGCGTTGTCGCCGATGCGACCCTCGCCGATTTCTCCTGCGACCTCGCGGAAGCGCCGCAGGCTGTAGCGGATGCTCAGTGCCGCCAGCAGGGCGAGCAGGGCGAGGCCGAGATAGATCGCGGCCGCGAGCGTGACCTCGCGCGTCTGCCAGTAGCGCCGGCCGATCGAGGTGTTGAGGAACTCGGACGTCGTGTGCGTCGAGGTCAGGACCCAGCAGCCGACCGGACTCTTGATTGGAATCAGCGAGGTCAGCAGCTCAACAGAACCGTCGCTCTGGCGGTAGCGGATCTCGTCGTTGGCCTCGACGATGCAGGTCTTGGACAGCCGCTCGAGAATGCCGCGTTGTGCGAGTTCGTCGAGCTCGGGCGCCACGGCGGCCGCCTGGATGGGCGGCGCCGAGGCCACGAAATAGAAAGGTCCCCCCGCCGCCGGCTGAAGCATCAGCCGCAACACCGTGCCGTCGATGGCGAATTTGGCGAGTTCGGCGTTGAGCTGCTCGCTGCCCGGCGCATTGACCTTGTCGAGCGCCGGCGCCAGCGCATGACCGATCATCCTGCTGCGGTCCTGGATGGCGCGCGTGACCAGCTCGCGCATCTGGCGATCGGCGCTTTCGAACTGACCGTAGAGGACGATCGGCAGGGCGGCGAAGATGCCGACCAGACCGACCAGCTTGAGCGTGAGCGAGGCGCCGACCTTGTGCACGATGTGACGCCAATCGAGAGGGCGCGGCTTGACGGGATTGCCGGGCCGGCCGTCAGGCGCGTCAGCCTCAGGTCGACGGCTCTGCGGGCTTTCCCCAGCGGTAACCGAAGGAGGGGTAGTTCTCGATCTCGGCAAACTCGGGATCGATGTCCCGGAACTTGCCGCGGATGCGCTTGATCGATGAACGGACGTTGGTTCGGTAGCCATGCTCGCCGCTCCCCGCGATGAAGCCCTCGTGGTGCATGCAGTCGTACACTGCGCGATAGGTCACGTGGTTCCCGATATTCGACGCCAGCAGGCGCACGATATTGAACTCCGTCAGGGTCAGGTTGACGTCCTTGTCGTTCCAGAAGGCGCGGCTGATCCGGGGCTTCAGCAGCAACCGGCCGCAATGGAGAGTGTCTTCGATCTCGGGCTCGTCGGCCGGCCGCTTGGTCGGGCCGACCAGCAGCCGAATGCGCCGCGCCAGGATCGGCACACCACGGGCCTTGTCGACGAAGTCGAGCGCGCCGCGGTCGAAGGCGAGGTTCTCGTGCGCCGGACTGGACTGGCCGGTGAGGAATATCACCGGCAGGTGGATGCCCTGACGGCGCAGCCGCGGCAGCAGGTCGATGCCGTCGAGATCGGGCAGGCCCCAGTCGAGCACGATCACGTCCGCTTCCGCGCCAGCCGCCAGGGCCTCGGTGAGGGCGCCGGAACTCGCATAGCTCTCGACCGTGAAGCCGAGATCGCCCAGTTCGCCGGCGACGGCCTCGCGGTAGTCGTCGTCGTCGTCGACGAACAGAAGACGGATGCCTTCGCCGATCGTCGCGTCGGCACCCTGGTCAACGCTCGACATGTGCACGGTTGCGGAGCCGGGCCAGGCAGGCGCGCTTTCCTTGGTCGCTGTTGTCATCGCTCTTCACCTCGTACGCAAGGGTTGCGAACTGACGCGTCTGGACGTCGGGGTAGAGCCTGACGTCGAGTGCACA
>CAWUOG010000569.1:0-2285 GCA_963923875.1 uncultured Alphaproteobacteria bacterium | reverse complement strand
AACAGCCAGGTCGTCGAAGCCTATCTCGGCCACGGCGCCGCCAAGGTGCTGCGTGCCTGACGCCGCCCTGCTCGAAGTAGCGGGCTTGCGCGCGGGCTACGGCGCGATCGAGATCCTGCGCGGCGTCGACCTTGCCGTCGGCGCCGGCGAGATCGTGGCGCTGCTGGGCAGCAACGGAGCCGGCAAGTCGACCCTGAACAACAACGTCTGCGGTCTGTACCGGCCGTTCGGCGGCACGATCCGATTCGACGGCAAGGACATCACCGGCCGCGCACCGATGCGCATCGTCGAAAGCGGGCTGGTGCAGGTGCCCGAGGGGCGGCGCGTGTTCCCCAACCTTTCGGTGCGCGACAATCTCGAACTTGGCTCCTATCGCCGCGGCAAGCCCGACCGCGCGCGCAACCTCGAAAAGGTCGTGTCGATATTTCCACGCCTGAAGGAACGCTGGACCCAGGCTGCCGGCACGCTGTCGGGCGGCGAGCAGCAGATGCTGGCGATCGGCCGCGGCCTGATGGGCGACCCCCGGCTGCTGATCCTCGACGAGCCGTCGCTCGGGCTCTCGCCGCTGCTGGTCGAGGAGATGTTCGCGCTGATCGGCCGGCTCAATGCCGACGGCCTCGCCATCCTGCTGGTCGAGCAGAACGTCGTGCAGTCGCTCGCGATCGCCCACCGCGCCTATGTGCTGGAGAACGGCCGCATGGCGCTGTCAGGCCCGGCCGCCGAGCTGGCGCAGCACCCGGACCTCCGGAAAAGCTACCTCGGTCACTAGAGCGCCTCGCCGGCGGCCCAGCCGCTCGACCAGGCCCACTGGAAATTGTAGCCGCCCAGCCAGCCCGTGACGTCGACCGCCTCGCCGATCGCGAACAGACCGGGCACGGCGCGCGCCGCCATGGTCTGCGAGGAGAGCCCGGCAGTATCGATGCCGCCCACCGTGACCTCGGCCTTGGCGTAGCCCTCGGTGCCGGTCGGCGCGATGCGCCAGTCGTTAAGCTGCTCTGGCTTCACGGTCTCGAAGAACTGGGCGGCGCGCTGCGGCATCGCTTCGGCCAGCAAGGTGCGCCGCTCGGCCTTGGGTCGCGCATGATGGCGTTCCTTCAGGAACTGCGCGGCGTCGACGCCGGGCAGAAGATCGATCGAAATCTGCTCTCCCGGATGCCAGTAGGACGAGATCTGCAGGACCGCCGGTCCCGACAGGCCGCGATGGGTGAACAGCATGGCCTCGCGAAAGGAGGTCTTGCCGAGACGTGCGACGACGTCGAGCGACACGCCGGCAAGCTCGGGGGCAAGCTCGGGCGCCTTCAACGTCAGCGGCACCAGCCCGGGCCGCGTCTGCGTCATTTTCAGGCCAAAGCGGCGCGCCCAGTCATGAGCGAAGCCGGTAGCGCCCATCTTGGGAATCGACAACCCACCCGTCGCCAGCACGACGGCCGTCGCCTCGAACGCGCCCTGGTCGGTCGTCACCCGGAAGCGATCGGAGCGTTCGATGTTCGTGACCCTGTGCGCCACCCGCACGTCGACGCTGACAGCCGCGCACTCGGCCAGCAGCATGGCCACGATCTGGCGCGCCGAACCGTCGCAGAACAGTTGCCCGAGCGTCTTCTCGTGCCAGGCGATCCCGTGCTTGTCGACGAGAGCGATGAAGTCGTGCTGGGTGTAGCGCGCCAGCGCAGACTTGCAGAAATGCGGATTGGCCGAGATGAAGCGCTCGGGTGCGGCGCCGGTGTTGGTGAAGTTGCAGCGCCCGCCGCCCGAGATCAGGATCTTCTTGCCGACCTTCTCGGCGTGATCGAGCAGCAGCACCCGGCGGCCGCGTTGCCCTGCGCGCATCGCGGCCATCAACCCGGCCGCGCCTCCCCCGATGACGACGACGTCGAAGGTCCGGCTGTTCACGCCAGCGCGGTCCGCATCGTCCAGAGACCGATCACCAGCCCGACGATCGACAGCGCGACCGAACCGCCGACGTAAGCGGCCGCCAGCAGGCGCTCGCCACGCTCCCACAGCAGCACGGCATCGAGCGAAAAGGCCGAGAAGGTCGTGTAACCGCCCAGAATGCCGGTCGCGAGAAAGAGCCGCAGATGGCCCTCGCCGGCGCCCTTCATCGCGAACCATCCGGCGACCAGGCCCATCACCAGCGAGCCGCTGATGTTGATGACGAAGGTGTGCCAGGGAAAATGCGTGCCCAGCATCCGCGCGACGTGGATGTTCATGAAGTGGCGGATCGTGCCGCCCACGCCCGCACCGATGAACACGACCGTGTAACCCATCATCGCCGTTCTCCTGCGTAG
>CAWUOG010000568.1:0-2285 GCA_963923875.1 uncultured Alphaproteobacteria bacterium | reverse complement strand
CGGCGGCAGTCGTGATATATGCGCTGGCCATGGGCAGAGCTTCCAAAGGCCGCGCGACGAAATCGGCGGCGCCGGTGATCGTGCTGGTGCGTCCGCAGCTCGGTGAGAATATCGGCATGGCAGCGCGCGCCATGCTGAATTGCGGCCTGGCGCGGTTACGCCTGGTGGCGCCACGCGACGGCTGGCCCAACGACAAGGCCCAGCGCGCCGCTTCCGGCGCCGACGTGGTGCTCGAGAACGCCGAGGTGTTCGACAGTGTGGCCGATGCCGTGGCCGATCTCGAGCACGTCGTGGCGACGACCGCGCGCAACCGCGAACTCAGCCAGCGCATCCTGACGGCGCGGCGGGCGGCCTCCGAGATCCGGGGATGGATCGGGCAGGGGCTGGATGTCGGCATCCTGTTCGGACCGGAGCGCACGGGGCTGGAGAACGAGGACATCGTCCATGCCGACACCGCGCTCACCATTCCGCTCAATCCGCAGTTCTCCTCGCTCAACGTCGCGCAGGCGGTGCTGCTGGTCGCCTACGAATGGGCGGCATCGGCCGACACGACGCCGGACGACCGCATGGCCGATCACGCCACGCGGCCCGCGACCAAGCAGGAGCTGCAGAACCTGTTCGATCATCTCGAGCGGGCGCTCGACCAGTCGGGCTTCCTGCGCCACAAGGACATGCGGCCCTCGATGGTGCTGAACCTCCGGGCCATGCTGCAGCGTGCGCAGATGACCGAGCAGGAGGCGCGGACGTTTCACGGCGTCATAAAGTTTTTGTCCAAGGGCAAGCACGACGAATAGGGCGAGAGGAAACGACGATGGCCAATACGGCGAAAATCTCCTGGGTCGATGGCGCACTGCTGGTCGCCGAAGCGGGCAGCGGCCACAGCTTCACCATGGACGGCTCGGCGGAAGTCGGTGGCCGCAATCTCGGCGCGCGGCCGATGGAGGTGCTGCTGATCGGCATGGGCGGATGCACCGCGATCGACGTGGTGTCGATGCTGAAGAAGCAGCGCCAGGACATCGAGGGCGTTGAAGTTGCGCTGACCGGCGAGCGCGCCGGCGACCACCCCATGGTCTATACCGAGGTGAAACTCACCTACACGGTGCGCGGCCGGAAGCTGAACCGTGCCCTGGTCGAGCGTGCGGTGTCGCTGTCGGACGAGAAGTACTGTTCGGCGACGGCAATGTTCAAAAAGACGGCAAAGGTCACGCACGAGGTCGTGCTGGTCGAAGTCTAGGCGGTCGATACATCGTAAGTATCTGACAATCAAAGATAAACCGCTCCTTGACTGGCGCGGTTTCGCCAGTATGTTCCGCCCTTCTTCCGGAGAACGTGGTGTCGGGCCGCCAATGTCCAATTGGGCGGGTCCGTCTCCCGCCCCCACATCGTGGGACCAAGGCCTATCCGGACAACCGAGCGGACCGTCGCAGACGGCCGCACAACGATGGAGCGATCGCGTGAGCAAACGCGAGAATTCGAAGTACAAGATCGACCGCCGCCTCAGGGTCAACCTGTGGGGCCGTCCCAAGAGCCCGATCAACAAGCGCGAATACGGTCCCGGCCAGCACGGCCAGGGTCGCCAGAAGCCGACCGACTATCGCCTGCAGCTGATGGCGAAGCAGCGGCTCAAGGGCTACTACGGCTCGGTCAGCGAGCGCCAGCTGCGCCGCTACTATCTCGAGGCCGTGCGCCGTCGCGGCGACACCGGCGAGAACCTGGTCGAGCTGCTCGAGCGCCGGCTGGACGCGGTCGTCTACCGCATGAAGTTCGCCATCACCGTGTTCGCCAGCCGCCAGCTGGTCAGCCATGGTCACGTCAAGGTGAACGGCAAGCGCGTCAACATCGCGTCGTACCTGGTCAAGGACAATGACGTGGTCGAACTCACGGCCAAGGCCAAGGAAATGGCGCGGGTCATCGAGGCGACCCAGACCGCCGAGCGCGACGTGCCGGAATACGTTTCGGTCGACCACACGGCGATGAAGGGTACCTACGTTCGTGGCCCCAAGCTCGCCGATGTGCCGTACCCGGTGCAGATGGAGCCGTCGCTGGTGGTCGAGTACTACAGCCGCTAAAGCGCGATTTTTCCCAGCATGTGAACGAAAAGCCCGCCGGAAACGGCGGGCTTTTTGCATTGAAATCAGCGTGAAGGCCGGGTTTGCCGCTGTGCGGCCACTGTACGGCGGTCTATAATCTTCTGGGGACAGGGGTTTTGGAGATTTTGAAGATGCGCATGGTCCGGTGGGCGGTCATCGCTTCGGTCGCCGTCGTGGCCTGCGGGGCGGTTTACG
>CAWUOG010000567.1:0-2286 GCA_963923875.1 uncultured Alphaproteobacteria bacterium | reverse complement strand
GCCAGGCTGCTGGTGCCTGCGGCCTGCCTGGTCGTGACGACTCTGCTGCTCACGACCGCATTTGGCGCACTACCGCCCGGTCCGGTGCAATTTGGCCTGCTGACCGCCGGCGGCTTCATGATGACCGCCGCCTCGGGCTCGGTACCGTCGGTCGCCATCGACGTCGTTCATCCCGGCCTGCGCGCCACCGCTGCGGCCATGGTCGCGGTCGTCCAGAACCTGTTTGGCCTCGCCTTGGGGCCGCTGATCGCCGGCACACTGTCGGACGCCTATGGCCTCGGGACCGCGCTGGCGATCATGCCGCTCTTCTGCATTGCCTCGGCCGTCGTCCTGGTGATCGGCGCCCGCAGCTATCCGTCCGATGCCGATCGCGTTGGCGCTGCCGCCGCGGCAATCGTCGCCCACTGAGGAGGATTCCATGCCCGATACCGTCACGCCCACCACCGCAACGCCGGTCACCGACCGTTTGCGCGCCACCGGCAACTTCAATGCCGCCTGGAACGAAATGGCCGAGCTCGACCCGGTATGGCTCGAGAAGTTTCTCGACATGGGCATGAAGCCGATCGCCTCAGGCGTGCTCGATCCCAAGACGCTCGAGTTTCTCGCCATTGCCGTCGACGCCTCGTGCACACACCTGTACGCGCCGGGCGTGCGCCGGCACATCCGCAAGGCACTCGATCTCGGAGCCACCAAGGAAGAAATCCTGGCCGTGCTGCAGTGCGTGGCCGTGCTCGGCATCCATTCCTGCGCGCTGGGCGTGCCGATTCTCGTCGAGGAACTGGCGCGTCGTCCCGCGTCTCAGTCCTGATCCACCGCGTTCCTGCATTCGACAAGCCAACCCCGGAGACTTCCATGCATTTCCTCGACGATTCGCTGTTGCCCGAGAACCAGGAGAAACTGGTCATTCAGGTCGCTCCCTATGGGCCTGAGTTCCTGCCATCGGATTCCGATGACATTCCCGTCACGATGGACGAGCAGGTCCAGAAGGCGGTCGATTGCTACAACGCAGGCGCCACCGTGCTGCACGTCCATGTGCGCGAGGCCGATGGCAAGGGCTCCAAGCGGCTCTCGATGTTCAACGACATGATCGCCCGTCTGCGCGCCGCGGTGCCCAGGATGGTTCTGCAGGTCGGCGGTTCGATCTCGTTCGCGCCGGAAGGCGAGGGTGCGGAAGCCAAGTGGCTGAATGACGACACCCGCCACATGCTGGCCGATCTCAAGCCTGCACCGGATCAGGTCACGATCGCGATCAACACCAACCAGATGAACGTCTGCGAGCTGTTGACTGCCGACGATGTCGCGGGCACCTCGCTGGCGCTTCCACCCTACCAGGAAGCCTATCGCGAGATGTGGATTCCGTCGGGCCCGGCCTTCGTGGCCGAGCATCTCAAGCGGCTGCAGGCGACCGGTATTCAGGCGCACTTCATGCTAGGTGATGCGGGTCAGCTCGAAACTGTCGAGCGCCTGATTCGCAACGGCGTCTACAAGGGCCCGCTGGTGTTGAACTGGGTCGCGATCGGCGGCGGCGCCGACGGCCCCAGCCCCTACAATATGATGGAGTTCATCCGCCGCGTGCCGGATGGTGCGGTTTTGACCCTCGAGGCACTGATGCGCAACGTGCTGCCGATCAACACCATGGCGATCGCCATGGGCCTGCATGTGCGCGTCGGCATCGAGGACAATCTGTGGGGCGCCAAGGGCGAGCGCATGACTTCTGTGCGGCAGGTCGAGCAGATGGTGCGGATCTCGCGCGAACTGCATCGCGAGGTCGCAAGTGGCGACGACGCCCGCCGTATCTATCAGATCGGCACACAATACCGCACCGTCGACGAGACGCTGGCCAACCTGGGGTACGCACCGAACCGCCGTGCAGGAGAGCGTGGCACACCCGTGCGGCCGGTTACCGGAGCACAGCCGGTTCGGAAGGCAGCCTAGAGGAACAAGAGGAGGTGGTGTTCGGAGCGAACACCACCTGAAAGAGGAACCGCGCGAGCCCTGCGCCCCGGCGCCGCACTCCGACCGGCTCGTGAGGCGAGCCTGGTGCTACGTGCTCACCGTCGCCTTGCTGCGCAAGGCGCTAGTGAAATGTCCTTCCCGAATCGATGACGATCGTCTGGCCGGTCATCGTGTTCGTCCGGCACATCGTCACGACCTGATCGGCGCAGTCGTCCTTGTCGGCGGCAACGCCGAGCAGGGCCGCCTTGCGACCCGTCTCGATGGCCTCGGGTCGCAGATTGGCCGTCGCCCGCGTGCCCTCGAGCAATCCCGGCGCGACGCAGTTCACCA
>CAWUOG010000566.1:0-2294 GCA_963923875.1 uncultured Alphaproteobacteria bacterium | reverse complement strand
CCGCACATCGAGCCGAACCAGCACGATTTCGAGCAGAAGATCGACGTGGTCGAACCGATGGGCATGGAGACGCTGGTCTATTTCACCGTCAACGGCACCGAGGTCTGCGGCCGGGTCAATCCCAATGCCGGCGCCGCGGAAAGCCGCACGATGAAATTGCGCGCCGATCTCAACAACATGCATGTGATCGACGACAGCACCGGCAAGGTGCTGTAATCGCGCCTTCGCGAAGCGTCAGGGAGAGATCGATGGGTACGTTGACGGGCAAGGTTGCCTGGGTGACCGGTGCTGGCTCGGGTATTGGCCAGGCGGCGGCGATCGCGCTCGCCAGGGAAGGCGCCACGGTCGTGCTGACCGGCCGGCGCAAGGAACCGCTGCAGCAGACGGCGGCGACCATCAAGAAGGCGGGCGGCAAGGCGGACATAAAGCCGGGCGACCTGATGAAGGCCAAGTCCGTCATGAAGATCGCCAAGGACATCGAGAAGAAGTACCGCCGCTGCGACATCCTGGTGAACAATGCCGGCCTCAACATCCTCGAACGGCAATGGGCCAGGCTCACGCCCGCCGGCGCCGAGGAAGTGATCGACGGCAATCTGTCGAGCGCGTTCTACTGCTCATCGGCGGTGCTGCCGATGATGCGGAAGCAGAAGGACGGCGTCCTGATTCACACGTCCTCGATGGCGGGCCGCAACATCAGCCTGCTGAGCGGTCCGGCCTACACGGCCGCCAAGCACGGCGTGGTGGCGATGAGCCACACCATCAACATGGAGGAATGCGTCAACGGCATCCGCTCCAGCGTGGTGCTCCCGGGCGAGGTGGCGACGCCGATCCTCGACAAGCGGCCGGTGCCGATCACGCCGGCCGAGCGCAAGCGCATGGCGCAGTCGGAAGATGTCGGCGAGCTGATCCGCTACGTCGCCTGCCAGCCGGCGCACATCTGCATCAACGAGGTCTGGATCACCCCGACCTGGAACCGCGGCTACGTCGCCAGCCTCAATCGCGGCAAGTCGTAGGATGACAGGGCCCGCAGGTGCGCAGCGCCGGCGGGGTGGGACTGGGCAGGAGATCATTGAAATGACGGTCACGATCAAGGCGAAGGCGCTGGAAGCCTTCGTCGCGGACATCTTTGCTGCCGCCGGATGCTCGACGGAGGAGGGCGGCCGGATCGGCCGCTATCTGGTGAGCGCCAACCTGAGCGGCCACGACAGCCATGGCGTGGTCCGCGTGCCGCGCTATGCCGTCCAGAAGAAGAACGGCACCGTGGTGGCCGACGTCACCGTCGACATCGTGGTCGACACGCCGGTCATCGCCGTGGTCGACGGCAAGTACGGCTTCGGCCAGACCGTGACGCCCCAGGCGGTCCGCATCGGCATCGACAAGGCGAGGAAGAACGGGCTCTCGGCCGTCACCCTGCGCAATGCGGGCCATGTCGGCCGCGTCGGCGACTGGGCGGAAATGGCCGCCGCCGAAGGGCTGGTGTCGATCCACTTCGTCAACGCCTCGGGCAGCGTCCTGGTGGCGCCGCACGGCGGCGTCGACCGCAGGTTCTCGACGGCGCCGTACTGTGTCGGCATTCCGCGGCCGGGCCAGGACCCGCTGTTGCTCGACTTCGCCACCTCGATCGTGGCCGAGGGCAAGGTGCTGGTCGCGAGCCAGGGCGGCAAGAAGGTGCCCGAGGGCGCGCTGATCGGCCCCGACGGCAAGCCCAGCAACGACCCGCACCTGCTCTATGGCGACTACACGCCGACCGGCCCGCGCAACCACGCCCAGGGCACCGGCGCGATCCGGGCCTTCGGCGATCACAAGGGCTCGGGGCTCGCCTTCATGTGCGAGATGCTGGGCGGGTCGTTCAGCGGCAACGGCGCGACCGATCCCGCGCGCGGCCGCTTCGCCAACGGCATGCTGTCGTTCTACCTCGATCCGAAGGTGTTCGATCCCGAGGGATTCTTTCCTAAGGACATCGCCAAGTATGTGGCCTTCGTGAAGAGTTCCCGGCCGGTTGCCGCCGGCGGCGAGGTGCTGGTCCCGGGCGAACCGGAATCGCGGATGCGCGCCGAACGCGCGGCCCATGGCGTGCCGCTGCCCGACGATACCTGGGCCGCGATCGTGGAGACGGCGCGCTCGGTCGGCCTCGACGAGCGGCGGATTCAGCAGGCGACGATGTGAGGACGCGCCCGGGCCCTCATCGACCCGGCCCTCAGCGACCCGGTTTCGCCTTCAGGCGGTAGAACGATCCCAGCACCGGATCGCGCGGCAACTCCGTCGCGTCGTAGTCCTTGTGCAGCATGTTCCAC
>CAWUOG010000565.1:0-2294 GCA_963923875.1 uncultured Alphaproteobacteria bacterium | reverse complement strand
CCGCGCGCTGCGTTCGCCGTGTGCAGGGTGCGGAACAGGCGCAACGAGTTCACATGCCCATCGAGCGCGCAGTAGCTGCCGCCCACGACCTCGGGACCGATATCGGGCAACATCTTCTGCACGTCCGCGCGTCCGAGGATCTCGGTCTTGTAGTCGTGGACGCCGGGCTGGTTGTGCAGGCGCTTCAGCACGGTGGCACGGTTCTCGAGCTCGCGCTCCGACAAGGCGAGATGAAATCCGCCGGGCCGCTGGAAACTGACATCGAGCCCGGTCTCCTGCTTCAGGAGATCGGCGAAGCCGCCCCACTGGTTGGACGAGCGGATCGTCCAGCCGGCATAGGGCGCGAGCCCCAGGCCCTTGCTCTGCACCCAGACGAGCGCGAAGTTGCCGCGGCTGGCGCGTACGGCGCGATCGCCCTCGTCGAGCACGGCGACCCGGCAGCCCTCACGGGCCAGGCCCCACGCGGTGGCGACGCCGACCAGCCCGCCGCCCACGACCGCGACGTCGAATGCGTCAGCGACCATCGTTGCCTCTCCCGACCAGCAGCCTCTCGAGACCGTACGCACGATCGAGCACGACCAGCGCGGCCACCGTGATGGCGATCACGCAGGCCGAGACCGAGGTCACCAGCGGGTCGATATTGTCCTGGATGTAGAGGAACATCTGCACCGGCAAGGTTACCGTACCCGGGGCCGAGACGAATACCGTCATGGTGACTTCGTCGAAGGAATTGATGAAGGCGAGCGCCCAGCCGCTGATCAGCCCCGGCGCCACCAGCGGCAGGGTGATGCGGCGCAGGACGGTCCATTCCGAGGCGCCGAGCGACACCGCGGCGTACTCGATCGACCGGTCGAGACCGACCGCCGACGCCAGCGTGAGCCGCAGCGCGAACGGCAGCACGATCACGATGTGGGCCAGCACCAGACCGGCGAAGGTGCCGCCCAGCCCGACCTGGGTGAAGAAGCGCAGGAAGGCCACGCCGAGCACGATATGCGGGATCATCAGCGGCGACATGAAGAGCGCGCTCATCGCCTCGCGGCCGGGAAAGCGGTAACGCGCGATCGCCAGGGCCGCCGGCACCGAGATCGCCACCGCGACCGCCGACGACAGGGCTCCCAGCCCGAGGCTGCGCCAGAAGGCGGCGATGAATTCGGGATACCGCGCGATCGCCCTGAACCAGCGCAGCGACCAGGTGTGGGTCGGAAACGACAGATAGCCTTCCGGCGTGAACGCCACGAAGCAGACGACCAGGATGGGCGCCAGCATGAACGCCACGAACAGCGTGTGGTAGGCGAGTGCGACGGGACCGTTCCGGTTCATGAGGGCTGGCTCATCCGAACACCTGCGCATAGCGCCGCTCGACCAGGCGATTCGAGCCCTGAACGATCAGAACCAGCGCGAGCAGCAACAGCACGGCCACCGCCGCCCCGAGCGGCCAGTTGAGCGTGTTGAGGAATTCGTCGTAGGCGAGCGTCGAAGCCACCTTGAGCCGCCGTCCGCCGATGATCGCGGGCGTGGCGAAGGCCGACGCCGCCAGCGCGAAGACGATCACCGCACCGGACAGGATGCCGGGCATCGCCTGCGGCAGCACGATGCGGCGCAGGACCGTGAACGGCCCCGCCCCCAGCGCCACCGCCGCGTTCTCGACCTGCGGGTCGAGCCGCTGCAGGGCGGCCCACACCGACAGCACCATGTACGGCATGAGCACATGGGCCAGCGCCACGATCATGCCGGTCTCGGTGAACATGAACGGCAGCGGCGCGGCGATCACGCCCAGCGACATCAGCGCCTTGTTGGCCACGCCGCTGCTGCCGCCGAACAGCAAGGCCCAGCCCAGCGTGCGCGCCACCACCGAGATCAGCAGCGGGCCCAGGATCACCAGCAGGAAGAGGCCGCGCCACGGGCTCTTCATGCGATTGAGGATGTAGGCCTCCGGCGCCCCGAACAGCGCGGCGAGCACCGTCACCGTCAGGGCGATGCGGAAGGTGCGCCAGAAGACCTCGTAGTAGTAGGAATCCTCCAGCACCTCGCGCCAGTTCTTCAGGATGAAGACCGGTTCGATGCCCTTGTACTGGCCCCAATCGTGGAACGAGAGCGCCACCGTCATGGCGAGTGGCACCACCACGACCCCGGCGAACAGCATCAGCGCCGGCAGGCTCAGCAGATACGGCATCACCCTCATTGTCCTCCCCCCGATGACGGGGGAGGAGTAGCCTGCCACGCCAGATGCACGGCGGCGCCTTCGGCCGGCATGACCTCGCCGCTGTTCTGGCGGATCACCGTGACCAGTCCGG
>CAWUOG010000564.1:0-2296 GCA_963923875.1 uncultured Alphaproteobacteria bacterium | reverse complement strand
CTTCCGGGCAAACAAAAAATCCGCATGCAGAATCTGTTTTGTTGCCGGTCTGGCGACAACCAGGGCGATTCCGCATGCGACGGGCCAACGGTGCCGCCGCCGACAAAAAATCCTCGCGAGCTTTCGACTCTGTCGTTGGCCGGCCTGGAACCAACCGGGTTCCCCGCGAGCCATGAGCATCTCCTGAAATTGGAACCGTGCGAGCGCTGGCCTTCGGCGCTGCGCGCCTGCAGGCCCACCCTTCGACTTTGCTCAGGGCAGGCGCGCTCGCCGCGGCGTTGCTGCGCAACGACCTGCCATCCTTGATCCGGCCCTCCGCCCCGTCCTCAAATCGTGGAGGGGGCTTGTCCGGCGTCTCCGATGGCCCCTGCGCTCTAGATGCTTGTCCTCAAGCACCACGGGTCCAGGTCCCCGACGCCCTCGAAAAACGCGCTCAATAATTCTTTGGCCGGTCCAAGTTCTTGCCATCATTGCGTTTTTCGACACAATGCGCAATTTCCGACACTTTCCAAAGAATTACATAATTCTTTAGCGTCCCTGGAATGTTACCGTTATCGCCTTAAAACACGGCTTCGCCGCGGGTGGCGGTTCCGTCAATATGGCGATATACGCAATGAATGTCAAGCGGCGTCTAGCGCGACGGAAGATCGACGCCCATCGTCTTCAGCGCGGTCTCCAGCGTAGGAATTGATTCATCCGGATTGGTCGGACACTGCGCGACGGCGTAGCCGGCATTTGGCTGTGCCGATTTTCCGTTGAGACGCGCCTTGCGATAGGAGTCGGCGAGAGCGTTGCAGTATTTCACCTGGATCGGCGACTGAGCCCACGCCAACAGCGGGTACGTCACGCACGCGACCACCAAAGACGCCACAAGCTTCCTCATGGACTTCTCCCCAAGCAGCGAGCCCGCTCTTCCCGGCGGACGGAAAAATTCTGACGGACCAGTGGCCTGGCGGGCAAGGGGGAAACGAAAGCAAGGACGAAACGCCGCCGCGTGATTCGCAGCGACTGCAACGGCAATGGTGATGAGACTAGAGGCCGGCGAAGACCCGGGCGCCGATCTGGCCGATCTCCTCGTCCTGTGCCGGGGAGCCGCCGCTCTCGCCCAGCGCGCCCAGCACGGTGCCGTCCGGCGCGCGCAACAGGATGCCGCCCCACACAGCGGTGAAGCGCGGATCGCCGAACCAGGCGATGTCGCGGCGGTCGTCACCCAGGCTCATGTCGAACATCCGCTCCTTGAGCACCTTGGTGTCGCGCAGCCATTTCACGGCTGTGTAGGCCTTGTTCACGCACATGCGGGCATTGAGCGCGCTTGCGCCGTCGGTTCGCGCCATGGCGATCAACTCGCCACCGGGGTCGACCACGGCGGCGGCGAACTCGAGCTTGCGGTCGATGGCGGCCTGCAGCATCGCGTCGATCACCGTGCGCGCCTCCTGCCGGCCCAGTCTGGCAGCCATGGTCTCCTCCTTTCGGCTCTTGTGCCGTCGATTATCGCGGCGAATGGTCCGCGGTCCAGATCGTGCGTCTCCCGTATCCGTTTGATGTGGGTCAAGGGAAGCGGGCTGTCGGCGCCGTTAACTGTCCGACCAGGTGCCGCGCGTAGCAGCATCCGAAGTCTTTAGCGAGCAGCAGGAGCGTGCCCATGAAATCGATCACCGACCGGGCCGAGGTGTCGATCGACTTCCCCGACAAGGCCTACATGGGCGCGTTCGGCCGCGAGTCCGCATTCGACGTCAAGGTCGAACCGGACGAGGTGATGCTGCGGATCGTGCGCGCCGGCGACGACCGGCGCGAGATCGCCGTCCATCTCCACTACTACCTGCTGGCCGATGTCCTGAAGGCCCTCGGGCAGGGGCTGGCGACTCACGACTTCCTCGATGAGGCCCATCTCGAGAGACTGCGCGAGGGCGCGGACGCGCTCGTGCAGGCGCTGAAGGATCCGGCCAAAGCCGGCGGCCGGAAGAAATAGCGCGCCGGTCTCTAGAGAGACGCGAGCGGATCGGCGCCGAAGCGATTGGGACCGGTCGTGCCTTTCAGGAAGCCGCACTCGATCAGGTACCACAGGCCGCCGATCACTGGCACGAAGGCGATCAGGATCCACCATCCCGACTTGCCGCGGTCATGCCAGCGCTTCACCGCGATGGCGAGGCCGATCCAGAAGATCGCGATGGTCACGACAAGCAATACGATGCCGCCGATCATGCCGACCGAGGCCAGCGCGGCCTCGGGATCGGCCGACATGGCGGCGCTGCCGACGATCACGCCGGTCACGATGCTGTAGACGATCGAGGTGACG
>CAWUOG010000563.1:0-2300 GCA_963923875.1 uncultured Alphaproteobacteria bacterium | reverse complement strand
CGCTCGCGGCCAATCCGAAGGCGGCGGAGGTTCTGAATGCGCGTGCCATCGCGCGTGCCGCCCAGGGGCGCATCCGCGAAGCCAACGCGGACTGGCAGGAACAGTTGCGGCAGCTCGGAGCGGGACAGAACGAAGCCCGGGCCTATGTCGCGCTTCGCCTTGCAGACTACGAGACGGCGTTGCCTGAGATCGAGCGCGCGCTCGCCAAAGTGCCGAACGATCCGTATTGGCGGCTCTATAGATTGGCAGCATTGCGACGGCTGGGAGGGCACCCGGGGCCCATCGACGTGCCCTCAGGCGGCGATTGGCCGATTCCGCTCATCGCACTTCATGCGGGAGAGTTGGACGCGGCAGAGGCACTGAAGCGGGCCGATACGCCGAATCGCCGCGCCGAGGCGGTCTTCCAGGTCGCGATCATCGCCTGCGAGACCGACCGCGCGTCCGCCCGCAGGTGGTGGACGGAAATCGTCGACAAGGCATCTCCGGCCTTGCTGGAGTATGGCGCGGCGCGCAATGAATTGATGCGCCAGGGCTAACCAAAGGTCGAGGGACCGATGTTCTCCGTCATCATCTACGGCCGCAACGACAGCCACGGTTACAATCTCCACAAGCGTGCGGCGATCAGCTTCAACGCGTTGGCCGAGGTGATGTCCGATCCGGACGACGAAATCCTGTTCGTCGACTACAATACGCCTGACGACCATCCGACTTTTCCGGAGGCGATCCAGGACACGCTGACCGACAAGGCGAAGAAGGTGATGCGCATCCTGCGCGTGCGCCCCGAGCAGCATGCGCAAATGGGACTCAAGACCCATCTCGTGGCCTTGGAATCTCAGTCGAGAAACATCGCGCTGCGCCGCTCGAATCCGCGCAACCGATGGATCCTCTACACGAATACAGACATGCTGCTGGTGTCGCGCGACCCAAGCCAGTCGCTCAGCCAGATACTCGGGGACTTGCCGGACGGCTTCTACCAGATTCCGCGCTTCGAATTGCCGGAGATGCTCTGGGAAGCGGCCTTCGATCGCAAGGACCCGGCCGGCAACCTCGCCAAGCTGCGCGACTGGTCGGTGCGCTATCACCTGAACCAGGTCGTGCACAATTTCATGCCCATGCGCTACGACGCGCTGGGCGACTTCCAGGCCGCACTGCGCGACGACATGTTCGCGATCCACGGCTTTGACGAAACCATGATCCTGGGCTGGCACTGCGATTCCAATCTTGCGGCGCGTCTGGTTCTCTATCGAGGCCGGGTAGATACATTGATCGACAAGGCGTTCGGCTATCACTGCGATCACACGCGCGTCGCGGCGGCCAACAACAAGGGCCGCAAGACCAAAATGAACGATCACGACGAGTACATCTGGAATGTCTCGTCGCCATACCTGCCGGCGCAGGCGGACAATTGGGGACTGCCGGATCTCGAAGTCGAGGAAGTTCGTCTCGATCGCGAGACTTCATACGAGCGCTACACGGCGGGGCTCGACAAGGTCATCAAGCCTGCGACGGTGCCGTTCACCAATACCTCTGTGGAATGGCACCTGTTCGACGATCTGAGCTACGACCTCACGCATACGCTGCCGTTCGTCTGCGACCAGGTCCTGACCTATCCGCGCGCGACCGCCATCATGGTGGTCGGCGCGCGTACGGAATTCGTGGCGTCGTTTGCGGAGGCCTGGCGGGCCATGGGCTTCACGGGCCCGGTCCTGGTTCCCGACGAGTGCGAGGCCAAGCCGGGCGATCGGACAGGTGTGGTCACGGGGCGATTTTCCGATCTGCTGCGCAAGACCGACCTCTTCATGTTCGAGTTCGGCCTGGCGACCCAGAAACTCGACGATCCGGTCCGTACCGGACGGCAACTCGCACCCCTCGACAAGAAGCGCCTGAAGGTCGTCGAGAAGTTGTTCCGCGAGGCCGCGTCCACCGAGCCTGAAACGCGCCCGGCGGGCCGGCGCACGCATCGGCGCTTCATCGGCGTGAACGTGATCTACAACAAGTACTGGCCGATCTTCACCGACTATGTCGGTGCCAACATCAATCCGTTCTGCAGTCAGGTGTTGGCCGGCAACCCGCTACCGCGCGAATCGAAGACGGCGAAGGTGTTCAAGTTTCGCAAGCGTGCCTAGGGCGCGCGCAGCGCCTCAGGTCCGGTCCGCGTTGCCACACTCGATCCGGCCCTCCGCCAACTGGGCTTGTCCGGCGTCTCCTGTGACCCCCGCGCTTCAGGCGCTCGAACTCTTGCGCCTCGGGTCCGGGTCCCCATTGCCTCCACGCACGGCTCGTCGCTGCATCGTCATCGG
>CAWUOG010000562.1:0-2313 GCA_963923875.1 uncultured Alphaproteobacteria bacterium | reverse complement strand
CTCGCGACCAAGTGGTACCAGGACAGCGCCGACCCGACGAAATGGATCTTCGAGCTGCGCCAGGGCGTGAAGTTCCATCATGGCGCGCCGTTCACCGCCGACGACGTGATCTTCAGCCTCGACCGTACGCTCAACGACAAGTCGCCGGCTTTCGACCGGCTGGGTCGCGGCGTCCTGATCGCCGCGGTCTGGCCGATGGTGAGCTACCGCAAGATCGACGACTACAAGGTCGAGCTGCAGACCAACGGTGTGGACACCGTAATGCCGTCGCTGCTCAATCGCTTCACCATCGCCAGCGCCGACAATTTCGAGAAGGTCGGCAAGGACTGGCAGGCCTACCGCAAGTCGCCGTCGGGTACCGGCCCCTGGAAGATGAAGGCATGGAAACCGCGTGAGCGCGCCGAACTGGAGCGCAACACCGACTACTGGAACAAGGACCGCATCCCGAAGTCCCAGAGCATGGTGCTGCTGCCGATTCCCGATGCCTCCACGCGTACGGCCGCGCTCCTGTCGGGTCAGGTCGACTGGATCGAGGCGCCGGCCCCGGACTCGCTGCAGAAGCTCAAGACCGGCGGCTGCAAGATCGAAACGAACGCCATCCCTCACATGTGGCCCTATACGCTCAGCATGCTGCCGGGCGCGCCGACCGCCGACATCAGGGTGCGCAAGGCGCTGAACCTTGCGATCGACCGCGATGCCATCGTGAAGGTGCTGAACGGGCTGGCCGCTCCGGCGGTCGGCTGCGTTCCGTCGGACCATCCGTGGTTCGGCACGCCCTCCTTCAAGATCAGGTACGACCCCGCCGAGGCAAAGAGGCTGCTCGCCGAGGCCGGGTACGGTCCAGGCAAGAAGCTCAAGCTCAAGATCGCGATCTCGCCCTCGGGTTCGGGCCAGATGTATCCGCTGATCATGAACGAGGCGATCCAGCAGCAATGGGCCGAGGTCGGTGTCGACGTCGAGTTCCAGGTGATGGACTGGAATGCGCTCCTGAACTTCATGCGCCAAGGCGCGAAGGCACCTGAGGCCGCGGCCTTCTCCGCGATCAACGTCAGCTGGAACACGATGGACCCGCACAACGCCTTCATGCGCTTCATCGACAGCCAGCAGGTGCCGCCAAAAGGTTCGAACTGGGGCTACATCAACGATCCGGCGTTCGACGCCCTTGCCAAGGAGGCGCGCAGCACCGCCGACCCGGTGGAACTCGACAAGGTGCTGGCGAAAATCAACACCAAGATGGTCGACGATGCGGTGTTCGTTTGGGTCGTCCACGACGTGTGGCCCAACGCGATCTCCGGCAGAGTGAAGGGCTACGTCCATCCCAAGAGCTGGTACGTCGACTTCTCGCCCGTAACGGTCGGGTAGTCCGCCTTCGGCGTGGGCGGGCTAGCTCGCCCTTGAGGTGGGCGACCGCGTCTGCGACCAGCCAATATAGAGGCCGGCACCGACGATAATCGCGGCACCGACCCAGGTCAGCACGTCCGGGAAATTGCCGAAGAAGAAGTAGCCTACGACCACCGAGCCGATCAGCTGGAAGTACTGGAACGGCGTCACGACATTGGCTGGCGCGAGCTGGAGCGCGCGCGCCACGAAATAGTGGCCCATGGCGCCCAGCACGCCGAGGCTACAGAACAGGGCGATATCGCGCAGCGTCTCCGGCGTCTTCCAGACGAACGGCATCACGAACAGCAGACCGAAACTGCCGAAGATCGACGAATAGATGGCGGAGGTCTCGGGCGTGTCGACGGTCGCGATCATGCGCGTCATGATCTGATAGAGGGCGTAGCACGAAGCGCTCACCACGACGCCGAGCGTCGCCCAATGGAACAGTTCTGTGCCAGGCCGGATCACCACGATCACGCCGACAAAGCCTATGCCGAGCGCGATCAGTCGGCCTGCCGTCGTGCGCTCCCCCAGCAACGGCCAGGCGAGCAGCGCCACGACCAGCGGCGCGGTCAGGCTGATGCAGGCCGCCTCGGCGATCGGAATGTAGACGATCGCGAAGAAGAAGCTGAGGTTGGAAAGGGACAATAGGGCCGAACGGCCGATCTGGAAGAACGGCCGGTGCGTGCGCAGCATGCCGAGACCGTAGCGTGGCACGAACGTCGCCAGCATGAAGACGATATGGCCGAAGGCGCGCGCCCACGACACCTGGATCGAATTGTAGTCGCTGCCCAGAAACTTGGCGAAGCCGTTCATCACGGGGAACAGGATACCGGCGCCGCAAATGAACAGGATGCCGAACAGGACGCGGCGATCGAGAACCATCGCCCGCAATTAAGCAAGACGCGCCTCTCGAAGCGAGCCCTTCACGCC
>CAWUOG010000561.1:0-2314 GCA_963923875.1 uncultured Alphaproteobacteria bacterium | reverse complement strand
ACGCGCTCGATGATGGTGGCCGTACCCATGCCGCCGCCGACGCAGAGCGTGGCGAGGCCGGTCGCGAGATTGCGACGCTCGAGCTCGTCGAGCAGCGTGCCGAGGATCATGGCGCCGGTGGCACCCAGCGGATGGCCCATGGCGATCGCGCCGCCATTCACGTTGATCTTATCGTGCGGCATCTTCAGCACCTGCATGTAGCGCAGCACGACGGCGGCGAACGCCTCGTTGAGCTCGAACAGGTCGATGTCCTTGGCGCTCATGCCGGCGCGCTTCAGCGCCTTCTCCGACGCCGGCGCCGGGCCGGTCAGCATGATCGCCGGCTCCGAACCGATCGAGGCAAAGGAGCGGATGCGGGCGCGTGGCTTGAGGCCGGCCTTCTCGCCGAATTCCTTGCTGCCGAGCAGGATCGCAGCCGCTCCATCGACGATGCCCGAGGAGTTGCCGGCATGGTGGACGTGGATCACCTTCTCGACCTCGGGATAGCGCTGCTGCGCGATCGCGTCGAAGCCCGGCATCGCCTCGCCCTGCATCTTGAAGCTGGGCTCGAGCGCGGCGAGCGTCTGCATCGTGGTCTGCGGCCGCATCAGTTCGTCGTGCTTGAGCAGCTCGACGCCGTTCTGGTCCCGCACCGGCACGATCGACTTCTTGAAGTGGCCGGCATCCCAAGCGGCCTTGGCGCGCTTCTGGCTCTCGACGGCATAGGCGTCGACGTCATCGCGGCTCATGCCGTACTTGGTGGCGATCAGGTCGGCCGAGACGCCCTGCGGCACGAAGTACATCGGCATCGCCACCGCCGGATCGACCGGCCAGGCGCCGCCGTCCGATCCCATCGGAACCCGGCTCATGCTCTCGACGCCGCCGCCGATCGCAGCCTGGCTCTGGCCCGACATGACCTGCGCCGCCGCCATATTGGTGGCCTCGAGGCCCGAGGCGCAGAAGCGATTGACCTGCACCCCCGACACGCTCTCGGCGTACCCCGCCATCACCGCCGCGGTGCGGGCGATGTCGGCGCCCTGCTCGCCGATCGGCATGACGCACCCCAGCACGACGTCGTCGACCAGGTGGGTATCGAGCTTGTTGCGGTCACGGATCGCCTGCAGCGCGGTGACGGCCAGTCGCACCGGGGTCACTTCGTGCAATGCACCATCCTTGCGGCCCTTGCCGCGCGGGGTGCGAACGGCGTCGTAGATGTATGCGTCGGTCATGGTTGCTCTCCTGAACTTCTGAACCTTGCTCGATACGTTTCTCCTCACCCTGAGGAGCATCGCGAAGCGGTGCGTCTCGAAGGGTGGGGTGCAGTCTTGATGTTGCTCATCCTTCGAGACGGCGCTGCGCGCCTCCTCAGGATGAGGTCGTGCCTAAAGCGTCCTTCCGATCAATTCCTTCATGATCTCGTTTGTGCCGCCGTAGATCTTCTGCACCCGGCTGTCGGCGTAGAGCCGCGCGATCGGGTATTCCCACATGTAGCCGTAGCCGCCGAAGAACTGCAGGCACTCGTCCATGACTTCGCACTGCAGGTCGGTGGTCCAGTACTTGGCCATCGCCGCGGTGGCGACGTCGAGTTCCTTCTTCAGGTGCTTGGCGATGCAATCGTCGACGAAAGCGCGCGCCACGGTCGCCTTGGTCTTGACCTCGGCGAGCTTGAAGCGCGTGTTCTGGAAATCGATGATCGGCTTGCCGAACGCCTTGCGATCCTTGGTGTAGGCCACGGTGTGCGCCAGCGCCGCCTCGATCGCGGCAATCGCCTGGATCGCGATGACCAGACGCTCCTGCGGCAGCTGCTGCATCAACTGGACGAAGCCCATGCCGGGACCGCCCAGCAGGTTGTCGGCCGGGACGCGGACGTTGTCGAAGAACAGCTCCGACGTATCCTGCGCTTTCATGCCGATCTTCTCGAGATTGCGGCCGCGCTTGAAGCCCGGCGTCGTGGTCTCGACGGCGATCAGCGACGTTCCCTTGGCCCCGAGCTTGGGATCGGTCTTGGCGACCACGATCACCAGGTCGGCAAGCTGGCCGTTCGAGATGAAGGTCTTGCTGCCGTTGATCACCCAGTGATTGCCGTCCATCACCGCGTTGGTCTTGACCGACTGCAGGTCCGAGCCGGTGCCGGGCTCGGTCATGGCGATCGCAGTGATCAGCTCGCCCGCCACGGCCTTGGGAATCCACTTCTTCTTCTGCTCTTCGGTGCCGTAGTGCAGCAGATAGGGCACGACGATGTCGTTGTGCAGCGAGAAAGCCGGACCCGAAGCGAGCGCACGGCCCTGCTCCTCGATCAGGATCGCGCTGTAGAGGAAGTCCGCGCCGGTACCGC
>CAWUOG010000560.1:0-2319 GCA_963923875.1 uncultured Alphaproteobacteria bacterium | reverse complement strand
AAACCGAGATCGCCGCCGCCCTGCAGCGCATCATGCCGCCCGGAGTCGAGCCGCTAGTCCTGTTCCGCACCATGGCGCGGAGCCCGCGGGTGTTCCAAAAAATGTTTGCGGGCGGGTTGCTCGACAAGGGCCCGCTCAGCCTCCGCCAGCGAGAAATCGTGATCGACCGCACCACAGCGCGGCTGGGCTGCGAGTACGAATGGGGCGTCCACGTCGCCTTCTTCGCCGACAAGGTGGGCTTCGGCACCGCCGAGATCGACGCCATCGTCCAGGGCGGCGCCACCGCGGCCTGCTGGTCGGCGGACGAGCAGGCCCTGATCGCCGTGGTCGACGATCTGGTCGGCCGGCAGACGATCGCACCGGCGACCTGGACCCGGGCGCGCCGCCATTTCGACGAGCCGGCGCTGATCGAGACCATTGCCCTGGTCGGCTACTACCACACGATCAGTTTTCTCTGCCGCGGCCTCGACCTGCCGCTCGAACCGTACGGCGCGCGCTTTCCGGTCAACGCCTGAAGAGCCGCTCCGCGGCCATCACCAGCAGGCCGAACACCAGGCCCCAGAAGGCCGAGCCGACGCCCATCAGACTGACGCCGGAGACGGTGACGGCGAGCGTCCCGGCCGCCGCCAGGCGCTCCTTGTCGTCGGCCAGGGCGCTGCCCAATGCACCGGCTGTCGAGCCCAGCAGCGCCGTGCCGGCGACGGTGATCAGCAGCGCCGGCGGCAGCGCGCCGAACAGCCCGACCAGCGAGGCCCCGAACAGCGCGATCAATCCCCACCACAGCGCGTAGAACGGCCCGGCCTTCCAGCGTTGCGCCGGATCACGATGGGCATCGGGGCCGGTGCACAGCGCTGCCGAGATGGCGGCGAGGTTCGACGTGTGCGCGCCGAGAAAGGCGGTCGCGAGCGACACGCCGCCGGTCACCGCCAGCACCGGTTGGGTCGGTGGCTGGTAGCCCGAGCCGCGTAGAACGGCGAAGCCCGGCAGGTTCTGCGACGCCATGGTCACGAGATAGAGCGGGACACCGAGCCCGATCAGGGTGGCCGCGTCCCAGGCCGGCGTCACGATCTCGAGATGCGACAGCCCGAGCGGCGGGATCGGCTTCACCAGTCCCAGCGTCCAGGCGAGCAACGCACCGGCGACCAGCACGACCAGCGACGCGAGCGCCGGCCACACCGTGCGCACGACGAGGAACAACGCGACCAGAGGCAGCACCAGCAGGGGCGCGTGCGGCACCTGCTCGACCATCGCCACGACCAACCGCAACAGGATGCCGGCCAGCATGGCCGAGGCGATGCTGGCGGGAATGCGCTCGATCAGCCGACCGAGCGGCCGTACGGTCGCCGTCAGCAGGATCAGCACCGCCGACAGCACGAAAGCGCCGACCGCGGCGCTGAAATTGATCCCGACCGTCGAGGCGATCAGCGCCGCGCCGGGCGTCGACCAGGCGGTGATGATCGGCATGCGGTAACGGACCGACAGGACCAGGGCGCTGAGCGCCGTGGCGATGCCGAGGCCCGACACCCAGGAACTGGCCTGCTCCGGCGTGGCGCCCACCGCCTGCGCAGCCGCCAGGACGATCGGCAAGGTGCCACCGACTCCCGCTACCGTTGCGACCAGTGCCGCCGTGGCGACGGAAACGAGACCTTTCATCGTCGGATGGCTAGGCGTTCGCGCGCTCGACCATGGCCTGCAACAGGATCTGGCACCCCGCACCGACATCGTCGCGCGTCGCGTCCTCGACCTCGTTGTGGCTGATGCCGTCCTTGCACGGCACGAAGATCATCGCCGTCGGCGCCACCCGGCTGACATAGCAGGCGTCGTGGCCCGCGCCGCTCACGATGTCCATGTGCGCGTAACCTGCCTGCTCCGCCCCGCGGCGCACCGATTCGACCAGCTCCCTCGCGAAAGGCGACGGCGGGAAGTACCAGATCTGCTCGATCTTCACGTCCAGGCGATGGCGCCGGGCGATGTCGGCTGCGGCCGCGCGCATTTCGGCATCCATCTTCGTCAGTTCGCCATCATCGGGATGACGGAAGTCGATCGTCATGAAGACGCGGCCCGGAATCGTGTTACGCGATTGCGGCTGGCTCTCGATCACGCCGTTGGTCGAGCGGCCGTTCGGGCGGTTGCCGATCTCGCGGCACTTCACGATCAGCTCGGCAGCGCCGACCAGCGCGTCGCGCCGGCCTTCCATCGGCGTCGTGCCGGCGTGGCTTTCCATGCCGGTCCACGAGATCTCGTACCAGCGCTGCCCCTGGGCACCGGTGACCACGCCGATCTTTTTCTTTTCGCGCTCCAGGATCGGACCTTGCTCGA
>CAWUOG010000559.1:0-2324 GCA_963923875.1 uncultured Alphaproteobacteria bacterium | reverse complement strand
CGGCGACGGCTTCGGCGAAGCGCTCGACGCGATCAAGCGTGGCACCGAGCAGGCCCTTGTACTGGCCGGGCAGGCTGCCGCTTGCCTCGTACTTGCTCTTGAGGGCGGCCGTCAGGGTCTTGTGTCCGCCGGCCTTGCCGACAGCGCGCTGCACCACGTCGAGCGCGTTGATGTTGGAGGTGCCCTCCCACAGCGTGCCGATTTGTGCGTCGCGCACCAGGCGGGCAGTGACCCATTCCTCGATGTATCCGATGCCGCCACGCACCTCGAGCGCCTGGCTGGCCACCGGGATGTTGTCGCGGCAGGCGCGGAACTTGTAGACCGGCGTGAGGATGCGAAGCAGGTTCGCGGCGTCCTTATCGCCTCCCTTGCCATCATGACCGTCTGCCTTGCCCATGGCATCGGCGGAAAAAGCGAACATCGACAGCGCCTGTTCGGTCGGCAACATGATCTTCATCAACTGACGGCGGAGCAGCGGGTATTCGGCGATTGCCTTGCCGAACGCTTTGCGGCCGCGCGCGGCGGCCAGCGCCTCGTTGAGGCAGCGCCGCATCATCGAGGCCGCGCGCACACCGTGGCTCAGGCGGGAAAGATTGACCTGCTCCATCATCTGCTTGAAGCCGCGATTGACGTCTCCGACGAGGTACGCCGTCGCGCCGTCGAGGACGATCTCTCCCGACGCCATCGACTTGGTGCCGAGCTTGTCCTTCAGCCGCACGATCCGGTAGCTGTTGCGCGTGCCGTCCTCGAGGCGGCGCGGCAGGGCGAACATGCCCAGTCCTTGCGTGCCCGGAGCGCCACCGCGCGGGCGGGCCAGCATGACGGCGACATCGGCGTCGGCATGGCTGCAGAACCATTTCTGGCCGTAGAGCTTCCAGCGCTCGACGCCGTCGGGGCCGACGCCGATGCGCTCGGCCTCGGTTTCGATCGCGCCTACGTCGGAGCCGCCGGCTTTCTCCGTCATGAACTGCGTGCCTTTCAGCATCACGGCCGGGTCCTGGCTGAGCAGCCGGTCGAGCAGCATCTTCTTCAGCGCCGGTGAGCCGTAGCGCTTGATCATGAAGTTGGACGTGTCGGACACCGACACCGGGCACATCAGGCCGAATTCAGCCTGCACGAAGAGATAGGTGATGGCGTATTTCACCAGCGGATGCGCCGGATCCTTGAGGCCGAGCACGCCGGCCCGATGGCTCATGGCATGCATGCCGAACTCATCGAACGCGATCTTCTCCATCTCGCGGTAGGACGGGTGATAGTCGATCCAGTCCTCGTCGCGGCCGAAGCGATCTCGGGCATTGAGTATTGGTGGATGCTTGTCGGCGATCTGGGCCAGATCGTCCAGCCGTCCGCCGGCCAGGGCCCCCAGCCGATCGAAATGCGGCGTCATGTGCGCCAGCAGGCCGGGCTCCATGTAGAGCGACATCAGGTCCCGGAACTGCCGGTCGAGGGCGTAGAAGTTCTGGCCGTGGATATCGGGTGCGATGTAGTGGGCCCCATGCGGACCGAAATCGTGGGGCACCTTTGCGGTCTGTTGCGCCGTGTCGGGCATTGCTTCCTCCTAGACTGTCAGTCCCTCGCGCAGGACGCGCGCGACGAAGGCGGGCACGACCTGGGTGGCGGGACCATATTGGTGCTCGCGGAACAGCGTCTGGTTGCCGCTCGGCTCGAGGTTGAGTTCGACGGTGCGCGCGCGGGGCCGCTGGCGGCGCACGTGCAGCACGAAGCCTGCGGCGGGATAGACCTCGCCCGAGGTGCCGATGGCGACGAACATGCCGCAGCGTTCGAGGACTTCGTGGATCTCGTCCATGTGCAGCGGCATCTCGCCGAACCAGACGATGTGCGGGCGCAATTCGCCGACCGCCTTGCAGTTGGGACACACCGATTGTGGCGTGAGGTCGATGTCGGATTCGCTCACGGTGCCGCACTTCATGCAGCGAATCTCGCCATCCCTTCCGTGCATGTGCAGCACGCGCTTCGATCCGGCCTGCTCATGCAGGGGGTCGATGTTCTGGGTAACGATCGTAACCTCGCCCGGATACTTCATCTCCATTTCGGCCAGGGCAATATGCGCCGCGTTGGGCGCGACATGGGCGGCCTGGAACATGCGCCTCGTGTCATTGTAGAAATCGAGGACCTTCTTCTTGTCGCGGTGCCAGGCATCAAGGGTGGCCACCTCTTCGAGGTTCACCCGGGTCCAAAGTCCGTCCTTGTCGCGGAAGGTATCGATGCCGCTTTCCTTGGATATACCGGCGCCGGTCAGCACGACGATACCGGGTGGAAAGAAGTCCTGATGCATGTCACGCAATCTAGCGCTGTGCTAGGGT
>CAWUOG010000558.1:0-2332 GCA_963923875.1 uncultured Alphaproteobacteria bacterium | reverse complement strand
CCGAGCGCTGGCTCGACAAGCCGGTGCTGCAGATCAACGCCACGACCTACTGGCACGCGCTGCGCAGCAACGGCATTGCCGACAAGGTCTACGGTTACGGCTCCCTGCTGGCGCGATTCTGAGAGGCGGCAACGACGGACTTGCGCCGGGCGTTTTCTGCCGATATAGAGGCGCCACTACCGTGGAATTTGAGCCGACCGGCTTGCGGCCACGTTAAACCTCGCTAAAAGGTCGGAGTGCTCGAAAAAGCCCCCGTCCTTTCCCGGTCGGGGGCTTTTTCGTGGGCGCGTGCCTGTTCGCGAGTTGGCGGGCGGGCGTCCATGGTTCGAGGAGAAGGACATGGACGGAACGATTCAGCGCAAGAAGGCGGCACCCGACATCAAGAAGTGGCGGACGCAGACCCGCGCGGTCCGCGGCGGCCAGGTGCGCAGCAACTTCGACGAGACCTCGGAGGCGCTCTTTCTGACATCGGGCTACGCCTACAACAGCGCCGAGGAAGCCGAGGCGACGTTCAAGGGCGAGAGCACGCACTACCAGTACTCGCGCTTCGGCAACCCCACGGTCACGATGTTCCAGGACCGGCTCGCCGCCCTCGAGGGCGCCGAGGCCTGCCTCGCGACCGCGACCGGCATGTCGGCGGTGTTCTATGCGCTGCTCGCGCTCCTGAAGGCGGGCGACCGCATCGTGGCGGCGCGCCAGCTGTTCGGCTCGTGCTTCTTCATCATCAACGACCTGCTGCCCAAGTACGGCATCAAGGGCGAGTTCGTCGACGGCGGCGATCTCACGCAGTGGGAGAAGGCGCTGTCGACGCCGGCGCAGGCCGTGCTGTTCGAATCGCCCTCGAACCCGATGCTCGACATCGTCGACGTCCGGGCGGTGTGCGACCTCGCGCACAAGGCCGGCGCCAAGGTCGTGCTCGACAACGCCTTCGCGACGCCGATCCTGCAGCGGCCGCTCGAGTTCGGCGCCGACGTCGTCGTCCATTCGGCGACCAAGTACATCGACGGCCAGGGCCGCGCGCTGGGCGGCGCGATCCTGGGCAGCCGCGAGTTCATCATCGACAAGCTGCAGCCGATCACCCGCAACACCGGCCCGTCGCTCAGCCCGTTCAACGCCTGGGTGTTCGTGAAGGGCATGGAGACGCTCGGCCTGCGCGTCGAGCGTCACTGCGCCAATGCGCGCAAGGTGGCCGATGCGCTGGCGGCGAATCCCCGGATCAGCCGCGTGCTCTATCCCGGCCGGCCCGACCATCCGCAGCACAAGCTCGCGGCCAGCCAGATGTCGAATTTCGGCGGCGTCGTCACCTTCGACGTCAAGGGCGGCAAGAACGCCTGCTTCGAGGCGCTCAATCGCCTGAAGATCGTCGACATCTCCAACAACCTCGGCGACGCCAAGAGCATGGTGACGCATCCCGCCACGACGACGCACATGCGCATCGGCGCGGCCGAGCGCGCCAAGCTCGGCATCGGCGAGGGCACGGTGCGCATCTCGGTCGGTCTCGAGGATGTCCAGGACATCATCGAGGACCTCACGCAGGCGCTGGGCTAGCGCGTGTCGCTCGCCCGCACGCTCTGGCAGGCGAACCAGGACTGGGCGGCGCGCATCCTGGCGCACCGCTTCGTGACCGGATTGGGCGACGGCACGCTCGCGACGGCGAGCTTCAAGAGCTACGTCGCGCAGGACGCCTATTTCCTCGACGCCTTCGCGCGCGCCTATGCCTTCTGTCTGGCGCACGGCACCTCGCGCGACGATCTGTTCGGCTTCTCCGAGCTGATCGCGGGCGTGCTGGACGAGCTCAAGCTGCACAAGAGCTACACCGAGAAACTGAACGTCTCGCTCGACGGCGTGACGCCATTGCCCGCGACCACGGCCTATGTCGACTTCCTGCTGGGCACTGCGCGGCTCGGCAAGCTCGGAGAAACGATCGCCGGCATGACGCCCTGCATGCGGCTCTATGCGTTTCTCGGACAGAGCCTTGCGAAGAAGCCGGTCGCGCCGGCCTATGAAGACTGGGTGAAGACCTATTCCGATCCGGGCTTCGAGGCGCTGGCGGTGCGACTGGAAGGCCTGCTCGACCAGCACGCGACCAACACGCCCGCGGTGTGCGCCAACTATCGCCGCGCGATGGAACTCGAATACAATTTCTTCGACGCGAATGTCTGACCGGTCGAGAAGCCAAATCCTCATCCTGAGGAGCGGCCGCAGGCTGCGTCTCGAAGGATGAGCAACAGACAAGGTCCGGGTTCCCATCCTTCGAGACGCATCGCTGCGCGATGCTCCTCAGGATGAGGTTGTCGGTTCGCCGTTCCCTAGAGCGCCGCGAGCTTTTCCA
>CAWUOG010000557.1:0-2335 GCA_963923875.1 uncultured Alphaproteobacteria bacterium | reverse complement strand
AGGTGTTTCGGTCCATCCACGCCGCGCGCAAGTGGCTGCAGCAGGTGGGCCCCAAGACCAAACGACCCAAATAGGAACGGCGCGGCCTCGACGCCTCACGGCCAGGTCTTGGAGCCAATTTGAGCAACCGCCCTGGGTCCGCAAGAATTCCGCTCGCGCCCAAAAGCCCCTAACCTTGCCCGGACATGAAAGTCTTCATCTTCGATTTGCTCGCCTACGGCGAAAATCTCGACCACATCAAGCAGGGCACCGAGTTGCCCTATCCGCTCAGCCAGAAGCACTTCAATGCCGATGTCGCGGCGCGCACCTACGCCGAGCATCTCGAGGCCTGGGAGGCACTCGACCGCCTGGGATACGATGGCGTCGGCTTCAACGAGCATCACTGCTCGCCCTATGGGCTGATGAACTCGCCAAACCTGATGGCGTCGGCGGCGGCACAGCGCACCAAGAAGCTGAAGCTCCTGATCTACGGCAACCTTCTGCCGCTGCACGAGCCACTACGTCTCGCCGAGGAGCTCGCGATGCTCGACTGCCTCAGCAACGGCCGTATCATCTCGGGATTCGCACGCGGTATTCCGCGCGAGTACCAGGTGCACAATGTGCCGATGTCGCAATCGCGCGAGCGCTTCGAGGAAGCCTACGAGATCGTCACGCGTGCCTGGACCGAGGACGTATTCTCCTATTCCGGCAAGTACTGGTCATACAAGGATGTGGCGCTGTGGCCGCGGCCGCTCCAGAAGCCTCATCCGCCGATCATGATCCCGATCGTCGGCAGCCAGGAATCGATCGAGTTCGCGGGCCGGCACAATATCGGCATCACGCCCGGCCTCGCGGGGGGCGGCCTGCGCGACGATATAATCCGGCATTATGCGAAATCGCTGAAGGCGGCGGGCCATCGCATTACGCCCGATCACCTGTCGCTCGCTCTCAATGCCTATGTCGCCGACTCCAAGGCGCAAGCCGTCAGGGAGGTCGCGCCCTATCACCTCTATTTCAACAGGACGCTGTTCAGCCACGGAAGTTTCACCGAGACGGCGGCGCAGAGGCAGGCGGGCTACGTCGAACAGAACTCAACCGACTACGTGCGGCCCGAGAACCAGCGCGCCGCGGCGTTGCTGCGCGAGGATTTCCGCAACATGTCCTTCGAGAGCTTCCAGAAGCAGGCCGAGAACCTGCCCTACGGTACCGCCTCGGAAGTGGCCGAGCGCATCATCGCGCAGGCCGAGCATGCCGGCGCCAACATGGTGCAGATCGGACTCAATCGCGGGGCGATGCCGCACGAGATGTTCATGGAACAAATCCGACGCTTCGCCGAGGGTGTGCTGCCGCGCCTGCAGGCGCACGAGGTCAAGCGCGTGCGAGCGGCCGAAGAGATCGCGGCGTGAGTCGTGGGTGGCAGATCACGCCACCGCCTTCGCCTCGCGCAGCCGCTTGATGTCGGCCGCGCTGTAGCCGAGTTCGCCCAGCACTTGGTCGGTGTGCTCGCCGAAGCGTGGGCCGGGGCCGGCGCCGGTCGGTTGGGCCGCGAAGGAGAGCCGTATCGGCGCGGTGATGGTGCGCGGCATCTCGTCGACCTTGCTTTGCACGACCGAACCGTTGGCGATCGCCTGCTCGTCGCTCGGCACGTCGCGCAGTACACCGAGCAAGCCGAAGGTGATCTCGTGCTTGCGCAGGCGGCGCTTCCATTCGGGCCAGGTGTGCGCGGCAAAAATCGGATCGAGGATCGCCGCGAGCTCGGGCGCGTTGGCGCGGCGGATTTCCGTCGTGGCGAATCTCGGGTCGTTCACGAGGTCCATGCGCTCGATCGCCTGGCACAGCTCGGGCCACAATTTGTCCTCGCGCACGATGGTGAGCTGGATCCAGCGCCCGTCGGCGGTGCGGTACTGGTTGGCGAGCGCGCTGCGCGGCTTGGTGCGCGGCGGGCGGTGCGCCACGTAGGCATCGAGCAGCGCACCCTGCGCCAGCATACCGTTCGACCACAGGCCCGAGGCGTGCAGCGACGTCGAGACTTCGCTGCCTTCTCCGGTGCGCTCGCGATGCAGCAGCGCCATCGAGATCGCCGCGAACAGGTTCATGCCGGTCATCTGGTCGCCCTGCGCCGGCAGCGAGAAGGCGGGCGGGCCGCCTTCGTAGGTCAGCGCGTCGAGCAGGCCAGAGCGGGCGAAGAACGCCGTCGAATCGAAGCCCGGCTGTTCGGCGTCGGGGCCGCTCTCGCCGTAACCGGTCATCGAAGCATAGATCAGCCGCGGATTGAGGTGCCTGACGTCCTGGTACCGCATTTTCAGGCGTTCGCGCACCTTCAGCGGAAAATTCACCACCATCACGTCGGCGGTGG
>CAWUOG010000556.1:0-2340 GCA_963923875.1 uncultured Alphaproteobacteria bacterium | reverse complement strand
CGCTGTCGAAGCGGGCCTGTGCGGCCTCGAACAACTGGCGGAAATCGTCGAGCACAAAATAAGTGTTCTGCAGCTTGTCGATCTCGTAGGGGCGTCGCATCACCGTCGCCGCCTCGAAGGGCAGACGCTCGACGTCAGGGCTGTCGATTGCGTGCATCACCTCCGAAGCCGAGGAGAGGATGCCGGCGCCGTAGATCTTCAGGCCCTCTTCGGTCCGGATCAGCCCGAACTCGACCGTGTACCAGTAGAGCCGTGCCAGCAGGTCGATATTCGGGCCGGCGTCGACGCCGCGCTTTCCATAGAGTTGCATGTAGTCGGCGAACACCGGGTTGGAAAGCAGCGGCACGTGGCCGAAGAAATCGTGGAACAAGTCGGGCTCGACCAGATAGTCGATCTCCGAACGCTTGCGAATCCACACCGTCACCGGAAAGCGGCGATGCGCGAGATGATCGTAGAACGCCGCGTCGGGGATCAGGCCCGGCACGCCAACCACCTGCCAGCCGGTGAGCTTCATCAGCCTCTCGTTCACTGCGGCGAAGTCGGGGACGCTGTCACCGATGCCGAGCGTGCGCAGTCCCTGGACGAATTCGGCGCAGGCGAAGCGCTCGGCAAGCCGGGTCTGCCGACGGGCGAGCAGCCGCCATACCTCGTGGTCCTCGTCGCTGTAGCGGTCTTGCCGCTGCGGAACGGTCCAGTCGGCCGCCATCGCGGCGTAGTCGCCGCGGATGGTCGAGGGGAGGATGAAGCTGTCCATGCCGGGAATATGGGGATGAGGGCCGGAGCGAATCCCGGCGAACATGGCCTACAAATGCACCGCGATTGGAGGTATTCTCTATAAAGAGCGAGTTATTTAGGTGAAAGCACCATGATTGAGCTCGACGACATCGACAAACGCATCGTCGCGGCCCTTCAGGCCGATGGCCGCCTCGCCGTCGTGGATCTCGCCGACAAGGTCGGTTTGTCGCCGACGCCGTGCCAGCGTCGAGTGAAGCGGCTGGAAGAGGAAGGGGTGATCGACCGCTACGCCGCGCTGGTCTCGCCGCCGAGCCTCGGGCTCGCGCTTCAGGCACTGGTGCAGGTCACCCTGGATGACCACTCGGAGAAGACAGTCGAGGCCTTCGAGGCAGCGATACGGGCGAGGCCCGAAGTGGTCGCCTGCTACGCCGTCACCGGCGACATGGATTTCCTTCTGCATGTCCTGGCACCCGATCTCGCGAGCTTCAGCGAGTTCGCCATGAAGGCGCTTCTGCGCATGCCCGGTGTGCGTGGCACGCGCTCGTCCTTCATCATGCAGGCGGTGAAAAGCGATCTCGCCTGGGCACCACGGGCGCCGGTGAAGCCACCTCAGGCGTCGGCAAGGGCGCGCAAGTAGACCTCGCGGTCGATATTGCCGCCACTCAGGATCAAGCCGATTCGCCGGCCCTTCATCCTGTCGCGTTCCTGCATCAGCGCGGCGAGCGAGGCAGCGCCCGCACCTTCCGTCAGCTGGTGCGTATCTTCGTAGTAGGAGCGCATCGCAGCCGTCACCTCGGCGTCGCTGACCTGCACGATGCGGTCGGCGCCCTTCAGGATGATATCGAGCGCTTCTGGGTCGGGGCCGCGCACCGCCATGCCATCGGCCATGGTGTTGGCGCTATTGGTCGCCACGACCTTCTTCGCCGCGAAGGAGAGTGCGTAGGCCGGCGCCTCGGTCGAGACCACGCCGACCACCTTCGTCGACAGCCCCAGCGCATCGCGCACTGTAATGACGCCGCAGATGCCCGAGCCGAGGCCGATCGGCACATAGATCGTGTCGAGCGGCGGCGCGGCGCGCATCAATTCGAGCGCGTAGCTCGCCACGCCCGCCACGAGGTCGTGGTGGAACGACGGCACCATGGTAAGGCCGCGCTCCTCGGCGAGCCGCATCGCGGTGTCCTTGGCTGCGTCGAAATCGTGCCCGGCCTCGATGAGTTCGGCGCCGAAGGCGCGCATGGCGGCGTTCTTCTCGCGTGAATTGCCGTGCGGTACCACGATGGTGGCGGCGATGCCGGTGCGGCGTGCGGCGAGAGCGATGCTCTGGCCGTGATTGCCGCGCGTGGCGCTGATTACGCCCTTCGTGTCGGGCGCGCGCTGTTTCAGCCGTTCGAGATAGACCAGCCCGCCGCGCACCTTGAAGGCTCCGATCGGCGTGTGATTTTCGTGTTTGACCCAGATCTCGCAGCCGGTGCGCGCCGCCAGCAGCGGCCAGACGTGTTGCGGCGTCGGCAGCATGGCGCCATGCACGATTGCGGCAGCCTTTTCGATCTCCGGGAGCGACAACATCCCGGCACTTTGGTCTAAGATGCCGCCCATTCCAACCGG
>CAWUOG010000555.1:0-2348 GCA_963923875.1 uncultured Alphaproteobacteria bacterium | reverse complement strand
GCTGAAGAACGAAAAGGCGATCAAGGGCTTCATCGCCGCCACGGTGAAAGGCTGGAAGGACGTGATCGCCGACAACAAGGTCGGCATCGCCGCCGCCAAGAAGCGCGATCCGCTGATCGACGAGGCGTTGGAGACCGAGCGCCTGCAGATTTCGCTGCAGACCAACATCCTGACTCCGTATGTCAAGGCCAACGGCATGGGTGACGTGGACCCTGCGCGCTTCGCCAGCTCGGTGAAGCTCGTCTCCGAGGCGTTCGGCCTGCCGACCGCGCCGGCTCCGGACAAGGTGTTCACCGGGAAGTTTCTGCCGCCCAAGGCTGACCGGATGGTCGGCAAGTGATCTGTATCGTTCCTCCCCCGCGACGCGGGGGAGGAGGGCTTCTGTAAATGACCTTCGTCGATCTGAAGAACGTCAGCCTGACCTACCGGTTGGGCAAGGAGACGACTCTTGCGCTTGCCGATGCCACGCTCGGCATCGAGAAGGGCGAGTTCATCGCCGTGGTCGGCCCTTCGGGCTGTGGCAAGTCGACCATCATGAAGCTGGTGACCGGGCTGCTGCCGGCTTCCGGCGGCGTGGTGACCGTGGCGGGCCAGAAGGTGACTGGCCCGATCAAGGGCGTCGGCATGGCCTTCCAGAATCCGACCCTGATGCCGTGGCGCAGCACGATCGACAATATCCTGCTGCCCATGGAAGTGGTCGAACCGCACAAACGCCGCTTCCGCGCCAACCGCGCCGAATATGTCGAGCGCGCCATGAAGCTCTTGCGCACGGTGGGCCTGGCCGATTTCGCCGACAAGTATCCCTGGCAGCTTTCGGGTGGCATGCAGCAGCGCTCGAACCTCTGCCGCGCGCTGATCCACGAGCCTGAGCTTCTGATGCTCGACGAGCCGTTCGGCGCCCTCGACGCCTTCACCCGCGAGGAGTTGTGGGGCGTCATGCAGGCGCTGTGGCTGGAGAAGCGCTTCACCGGCGTCCTCGTCACGCACGATCTGCGCGAAGCGGTTTATCTCGCCGATACCGTCTATGTGATGAGCCGACGGCCGGGGCGTATCGTGCTCTCCAAGAAGATCGACATTCCGCGGCCGCGAACGCTCGCTACAACCTTCGAGCCGCATTTCGTCGACATCGTCCACGAGCTGCGCGACCGCATCCACCAGGAGCATTCATGAACGGCGATCTGCGGCGCGAGACGCTGAGGCTCGCCATGCCATGGCTGGCGACCGTGGTGCTGCTGGCGATCTGGGAGGTCTGCTGCATCGTCTTCGACGTGCCGGAGATCATCCTGCCGCGGCCGAGCAAGATATTCACCGTGTTCGTGAGCCGCTTCGACATCCTGATGTCCTACTGCTTCGATACGCTGTGGACGACCGTCGTCGGCTTCTTGCTGGCCATCGCGGGAGGCCTGCTGATGGGGCTCGCGATCGGCGCCTCTCCCTTCGTCTATTCCGGCCTCTATCCGCTGCTGATCGCCTTCAACGCCATCCCGAAGGTCGCGATCGTACCGATCCTGATGATCTGGGTCGGCGTCGGCGCCCTGCCGGCGGTGATCACCGCGTTCGTGATCAGCTTCTTCCCGATCGTGGTCAACGTGGCGACCGGGCTGGCCACCATCGAGCCCGAGATGCGCGACGTGCTGCGCAGCCTCGGCGCCAGTCGCGTCGAGATCCTGACCAAGGTCGGCATCCCTCGCGCCATGCCGTACCTGTTCGCCAGCCTGAAGGTCGCGATCACGCTCGCCTTCATCGGCTCGGTGATCTCCGAGACGGTGGGCGGAAACAACGGTATCGGGTTCCTGATGCTGTCGGCCGGCGCGCGTAACGATGCGCCAACCACCTTCGCCGGCCTGTTCGCGATCGCCATCATGGGCGTGGCGATGTATGCCGTCTGTGCCCTGGTCGAGAAGCGCATGACCCGGTGGGCGTTCCGTGGCGAGTTGGTGACCTAGGAGTCGCCCTAGGCGACCCTGTCGGCTTGGGAGTCGAAAAACGCTTCGGCGTCCTCGACGTCGATCAGCCGGCCTTTGCGGATCTCGAGAAAGCGTGTCGCCACGGAGCGCGTGAAGAAGCGGTCGTGGCTCACGAACAAGCAGGAAACGTCGTTCTTCCCGAGCTGGTCTTCCAGATCTTCCTGGCCTTCGATGTCGAGATGATTGGTCGGTTCGTCGAGCAGGTAAAAGTTGGGCCTCAGCAGCTTCATCTTGAGGAACACCAGCCGTGCTCGCTCGCCGTGGCTCAAGACCTCGATCGGCTCGCCGATCCGGGCGAAGGGAAAGCCCGCACCGGCCAACTGACGAACGCCATCCTTCTCGGTGATGCCCTCGGCCGCCACGACAAAGTCGAGTATCGGC
>CAWUOG010000554.1:0-2361 GCA_963923875.1 uncultured Alphaproteobacteria bacterium | reverse complement strand
TCCGTGAGCCCGACCCCCAGCAAGACCGGCAAGGCAGCCCCTGTGATGGCCGAGCCGGCGCCTACCGGCGCCTCCTGTCCGATGGACTTCATCCTGCGCATCCTGATGGGGCCGTGGACGACGTACGTGGTCTACAATTTGCGAACCTACGGTCCGCAACGCTTCGGTGAACTGAAGCGGCGCGTCGGCAATGTGTCGGCGAAGATGCTGACCGAGCGGCTGCGCACGCTGGAGAGTGCCGGCGTGATCCGCCGAGAGTACGAAGCGACCATCCCGCCCAAGGTCACCTACTCGTTGACCGATCGCGGCCACGAACTCGACGACGTTCTGGATCGGCTGGCCAAGATCGGTATCCGCTGGGATGCCGAGGATCGCGCGAACCGGACGACCTTGAAGGCGGCCGAGTAGCGCGCGGCGCCGCCGCGCGACCGGGCGCTACGTGTCGTACCCTACTTCTTCGTAACGCCCCAAAACACAGTGACCTGCGGCAGCACTGCCGGAAAGGTGACGTTGTCTCGGGCGGCGAACACGCCATACCACTCGCCGAGCGGCAAGTGGGTGACGACCTTCATCGCATATGCCTGCACTGCATCGGCTGCCGCCTTTTTGTCGGCCGGCGTTTCGGCGCGCACGAAGGCATCTCGCAGCTTCTCCAGTTCGGCATCACACGGCCAACCGGCACGGGCCTTCTCGCAGGTCGCGGCGACGGACGGATTCATCAGCGGATCGAGAATGTCGATCTGCGACCAGCTCGTACCATAGGCATTCCAACCACCTTCCGACGGCGGTCCCTTCTTGGAGATCAGGCGGGCGACCATGCTCTGCCAGTCCATCGGCTGTACGTCGACCTTGAAGCCCGCCTTCTCGAGCTGGGCCTTGGCGACCGGCGCGATCTGCTTGATCACGCCGAGGTCGGTCGGTTGCGGCATCACCACGGGCGTGCCGTCGTACTTGGCCTCGGCCAGGAGTTCCTTCGCCTTGGCGATGTTCCCATCGAGCAGCCCGTCCATGCCGACGGTCGAAGCATAGGGCGTGTCGCACGTGAACAGCGCCTTGCACGGCCTGTAGAAGCGATCATCGCCGATGTTGGCCTGCATGAACTCGGGCTGGCTGAGTGCATAGGCCGCCGCGCGCCGGATGCGGACATCGTTGAAGGGCGGCTGTAGCCAGTTCGGGCGGAAGGTGAACTGTCCCGGCGCGGTCCCCTTCAGAATCTTGACGCCCTTGCTCTTCTCCAGCAGCGGCAGGTTGTCGAAGTTGAGGCTGCCGATCATGTCGATCTCACCCTTGATCAGGGCATCGACCTGCGTCTGGGGATCCGGAATCCAGACCCACTCGACGCGATCGAGACTCACGACCTTGCCGCCCGCGAGACCCGAAGCTGGCTCGGAGCGTGGCTTGTACTTGCTGTTCTTGAGAAAGACGATCTTTTCCCCGGGCTTCCATTCGTCGAGCTTGAGAACGAACGGGCCAGAGCCGACGTATTCGCTGATCTGTGTATTGGGATCGGTCTCCGCGACGCGCTTTGGCATCATGAACGGCACCGCGACCGACGGCTTGCCAAGCGCCTGCAGAAGCGGCCCGAACTTCTCCTTGAGTACGATCTGGAAAGTCTTGGCATCGACGACCTTGTATTCCGAAAGGAACGACGCGAGCTTTACGCCCATCGAGTCCTTGACGCTCCAGCGCTTGAGAGATGCGACGCAATCCTCGGCGGTTACCGGCTTGCCGTCATGCCATTCGAGGCCGTCACGCAGCGTGAAGGTCCAGACCAGACCGTCGTCGCTGGTCTTCCAGGTGTCGACCATCTGCGGCTTGACCTCGAACTTCTCGTCGATCGAGAAGAGCGTGTCATAGACCATGTAGCCGTAGTTGCGGGTGATGTAGGCGCCGCTCCAGATCGGATCGAGGATCTTCACGTCCGATTCCATGACGGCCTTCAGCACTGTCTGCGCCGAAGCGACAAACGGCGCAGCGATGGTCGCTAGCGCCGCGACCGATGCGATAAGATGACGACGCATGGCATGTTCCCCCAAAACAACCAGGGCAAAAGTCTAGGCCGCGTTCGCTGCAGACGCTACGTCAGTGCGAGCTTGTAGACGCGGCTCGCAGTGCCCGAGAAAAGGGCGGTCTTCTCCGAGGGCGAGGCCTTGGCGGCCAGCACCTTGAAGGCATTCCACAGGACGCCATACCCGCTGGTGATCTTATCGACCGGAAAATTGCTCTCGAACATGCAACGGTTCGCGCCGAACAGCTCGATGGTGGTCTCGACCCAGGGCCGGAACGCATCGGCCAGCTCACGGGAGTTGGGCGGCGCCGGACGCCGGTAGAAGTCGAACCAGCCCATCGCCATGCCGAGCC
>CAWUOG010000553.1:0-2362 GCA_963923875.1 uncultured Alphaproteobacteria bacterium | reverse complement strand
TGGATGGCGCTGACGCCGAGATGGGTCATCGAGGAATGCGCCTCGAAGCCGGTGAACTTGGTGACGTACATCTGCGCGCCCTTGTGGGCGTGCACGACCGTCATCATGGTCGGTTCGCCGATGATGATGGCGCGCGGCCGCGGCACTTCCCGGGCCATCGCGGCGGCGAGCGAATGGGCGCCGATGCAGCCCACCTCCTCGTCGTAGCTCAGCGCGAAGTGGATCGGCTTCTTGAGGCCCGCTTTCAGGAACTGCGGCAGCATGGCGAGCGCGATGGCGTAGAACGCCTTCATGTCGCACGTGCCGCGCGCGTGATACTTCCCGTCCTTCAGCGTGAGCGTCCAGGGATCGGTGTCCCAGGGCTGGCCGTCGACCGGCACGACGTCGGTATGGCCCGACAGCACGACGCCGTCCTTGACCATCGGCCCGACGGTGGCGAACAGGTTGGCCTTCTTGCCGTCCTCGCTCGGCACAAGCTTGGACTCGACGCCGTGGCCCTTCAGGTAGTCCCGGACGTAGTCGATCAGGGCGAGGTTGGAGTTGCGGGAAGTGGTGTCGAACGCCACGAGACGGCGCAGCATTTCGACGGAATCGACGGTTTCTCCAGCCAAGCCAAACTCCAACTAACCAGAACTGCGACCGATCATAGTCAGGAACTCGCGGCGCGTCTCGCCGTTGTCGCGGAAGGCGCCCAGCATGCGGCTGGTCACCATGGCGACATCCGACTTGTGCACGCCGCGCGTGGTCATGCACTGGTGCGCCGCCTCGATCACGACGGCGACGCCGCGCGGCTGCAGCACTTCCTGCAGGCAGTTGGCGATCTGCGCCGTGAGCTTTTCCTGGATCTGCAGGCGGCGGGCATAGGCGTCGACCACGCGGGCGAGCTTGCTGATGCCGACCACGCGCTTGTCGGGCAGGTAGCCGATATGGACCTTGCCGATGATCGGCACCATGTGGTGCTCGCAGTGCGACTCGAGACGGATGTCGCGCAGCATCACGACTTCGTCGTAGCCCTCGACCTCCTCGAAGGTCCGCTGCAGCATCTCGCGCGGGTCCTCGTCGTAGCCCGCGAAGAATTCCTCGTAGGCGCGCACGACGCGGTCCGGGGTGCCGACCAGGCCTTCGCGATCGGGATTGTCGCCTGCCCACTGGATCAGCGTGCGCACCGCGGCTTCTGCGGCCTCGCGCGACGGACGGGGAAGGCCGGTGGCCAGCGAGACGACCTCGCTCCGCTTCAGCATCTTGTTCATCGTCTTACCTCTTCACTCGGCGGCGGGCGCAGCACCCTAGTTAAGCTGCCGCTTTCCGCCCGGCATATCGAGAGAGAAAGTCGGGACCTCGATATCGAAATCCTCACCCTGCTCGCTCACCATCTGATACGTGCCGCCCATGAATCCGGATGGGGTCGAGAGCGACGTGCCCGAAGTGTACTCGAACATCTCGCCCGGACGCAGCCTCGGCGTCTTGCCGACCACACCCGGCCCCTTCACTTCCTGGCGACGGCCCAGGCCGTCGGTGATCTTCCAGTGCCGGCTGCGCAGTTGCGCCGTCACATCACCCCTATTCTCAATACGGACATGATAGGCCCAGACGAACTGCGCCTTCGCCGGATCCGATTGATCCGGCAGATATTGCGGTGTCACCGTCACGCGGATGCCACGGGTAGTGGCGACAAACATCGTTCGACGAAGCCCTCGTTTGCCCTGAGATGGGACTTTCCCAGCAGAAGGTCAAACGCGGCAAGTGGGCTCGTGTAACCCGACAGGCGATGCGAAACGCCAGCTCGGCGGGCAGGACCGTCAGATCGGAAAGATAAGGCAGGTCGTGGTGCCGTGCGCCAGCAGCTTGCCCGACGCGTCGACCAGCCGGCCCTCCGACGTCGCGATGCGCGAGCCGACATTGATCACCTTGCCCTCGGCTTTCACGAGGCCTGTCTTGTCGCTCATGGCGCGCACGTAGTTCACCTTGATCTCGACGGTGGTGTAGCCGGTGCCGGCCTTGAGCGTGGTGTGGATGCAGCACCCCATCACCGAATCGAGCAGGGTCGCGGCGATGCCGCCATGCACGGTGCCCAGCGGATTGTAGTGCGCGAACGACGGCGTGTAGGTGAACACGACGCGGCCGAGTTCGACCTCGCTCAGGCCGAAGCCCAGCGATTCGCAGATCGGCGGCGCCGGCAGACGGCCGGCCGCCATCTCGCTGAACAGGGTCATACCGTCCATCGTGCGGGCCTGGTCGAGCGGCACGACGCCGAAACCGGCGGCTGGTGCGTTCATGGTGGAGTGTCTCCGGAGGAGTTCGTCGATGTTGGGTGCATATACACCATTTGAGCTTGGCCGACACAAGGGCGCGGTCTAAGCTC
>CAWUOG010000552.1:0-2365 GCA_963923875.1 uncultured Alphaproteobacteria bacterium | reverse complement strand
TCCTAGTGGTGCGCATGCGCGCCTCCCTGCTTCTGAGCCGGGGCGGCGGGTGCCACGGCACCTGCCGGGCCGACCACGAACTCGCGGAACATGCCGGTCGCCATGTGGAACAGCAGGTGACAGTGGAACGGCCAGGCGCCCGGTTCGGTCATGTGCACCGTGACGCTGACCGTGCGGCCCGGCGGCACGATGACCGTGTGCTTGCGCGGCCGCTGCTCGCCCGCGCCGTTGTCGAGATCCATCCAGAGTCCGTGCAGGTGGATCGGATGGTTCATCATGGTTTCGTTCTTCAGCACCAGCCGCACCGTCTCGCCTAAAGCGAACGGCACCGGCTGGGCCTCGGAGTACTTCTTGTCGTCGAACGACCAGAAGAACTTCTCCATGTTGCCGGTCAGCCGCATCTCGATGACGCGATCGGGTTCGGCCAGCGCATAGGAGCGGTCGAGGCGCTTGAGGTCGCGGTAGTTGAGCACCCGCTCGCCCTCGGCCGCCGCCACCGGCGGCACGTGGACCAGGCCAGATGTGTCATGGCCCCCATTCATCGAGGAAGGCGCAGCATGGTTCATGCCACCACCGCTCATCGAGGCATGATCCATCTTCGAATGGTCCATGCCCGCCATCGAGTGCCCCATGGCGGCCATGCCGAGCAGCGCCGGCGCGGGCATGTCGGGCAGCGGGCCGGTCATGCCCTCGCGCGGCGCCAGCGTGGCGCGGGCGGCGCCGCGGCGGTCGATCGAGGCGCCCCAGATCGTGAAGGCGCGATCCTCGGCCATACGATCAGAGGGCGGCTCCACGATCACGTCGTAGGTCTCGCCCGGGCCGAAACGGAACGTGTCGACCGTGACCGGTTCGACGTCCTGGCCGTCGGCCTGGATCACCTTCAGCTTCAGGCCGGGCACGCGCACGTCGAACAGGGTCATGGCCGACCCGTTGACGAAGCGCAGCCGGACCTTCTCGCCCGGCTTGAACAGACCGGTCCAGTTGTCGGCCGGTCCCTTGCCGTTCACCAGGAAGGTGTAGCCGGTGACGTCGGCCAGGTCGGTCGGGTCCATGCGCATCTCGGCCCAGTCGAGCCGGTCGCGGACGATCGCCTGGCGCTCCTCGCCGCTTTTGGCGTTACCGAGCTCGCGCAGGAGCCCCGGCAGGGTGCGGCGGCGGTCGTTGAAGTAGCCCGGCTCCTGCTTGAGCTTGCGCAGGATGGCGGGCGCCGCCATGGGATGGCTGTCGCTCAGCATCACGACATAGTCGCGGTCGGCCTTGTGGCGCTCGCCTTTTGCCGGCGCGATCACGATCGGCGCGTACATGCCGTCCTGTTCCTGGCCGCCGGAATGGCTGTGGTACCAGTAGGTGCCGGACTGCCGGACCTTGAAGCGGTAGGTGAAAGTCGTGCCCGGCTTGATGCCGGCGAAGCTCACCATCGGCACGCCGTCCATGTATTGCGGCAGCAGGATGCCGTGCCAGTGGATCGAGGTGTCCTCGTCGAGGCGGTTGACGACGTTGATCGTCACCTCCTCGCCCTCGCGCCAGCGCAAGGTCGGCGCCGCGATCTGGCCGTTGATCGACACCACCTTGCGGGGCTGGCCGTCGATCGTGACCGTCGTGCGCTCGATCACCAGCTCGTAGGTGTCGGCCAAAGCCGGCAGGGCGCCGCCCAGCAGCAGCGCGGTGATCAGGGAAAGCAGTCGCATGGTCACCTCCCTTCAGCGCACGAACGCGATGGGACCGCGCATGCCGTCCTCGTAGTGGCCCGGGATGTCGCAGGCGAACTCGAGGTCGGGCGTGCGCGCGAAGGTCCAGACGAAGCTCTCGGTCTTGCCGGGGGCCACCATGACACCGCTCGAATGCTGCATCATGGGCGCGGCCTGGGCATGGCCGGCGTGTCCCGCCTGGCCGCCCGGCTTCTTCTGCTCGTCCATCATGGCGCGCATCATCTTCAGGTGCTCGGCATGCTCGGCCCTCGTGCCGATCAGCAGCTCGTGCGGATCGAGCCCGTCGTTGCGCACGACGAAGCGCACCGTCTCGCCGTCCCTGACCTCGAGCGACTTGAGCGAAAAGGCGTTGTCGGTCGCCACCACTTCGACCACGCGCGTCACCTTGCGGGCGTCGCCCATCTTGCCGCCGCTCATGGCGCGGCCCGGGCCGTGCGCCAAAGCCCCGGACATCGTCGCCGGTGCGGCCGCGGCCAGCGCCAGAACGACGACCATCGATCGTCTCGAATACATCTGCTTCTCCATGTCTGTGAGGGAACCGGCCGATGCGGTTCAGACACAGGGAGGCGGCGGATCCTTCGCGAACGTATGGCCGGCCAATGCGAGGCCGGCGCGTGGCGTGCGGTCGATGGACGGCACGGCCGGAGCGACCTGGC
>CAWUOG010000551.1:0-2373 GCA_963923875.1 uncultured Alphaproteobacteria bacterium | reverse complement strand
GCATGATACTTGAAGAGGTTGTTGCGCAGGTGCCAGCCCTGCGGCGGCTCACCCAGTGCCTTGTCGACGTTGAGGTCGTCGCTCTGCGAGGAAGCGAAGCCCTGGTCGCACTCGAGCACGTCGGTGCGGGCAGTGAAGCCCTTGGCCGCGAGCTTGGCGGCGCGTAGTCCGTGTTCGGACGCCGTGCCGGCGTGCAGCGGCTTGCACATCGTGCCGAAGTTGGACTTCAGGCCGGCGGCCTGGGTGCCCGCGATCCCGAACGCGACGGCGAGCTGGCGAGCATCGAGGCCGAGCATGCGGCCGGCTGCGGCAGCGGCCGAGAACGAACCGACCGTGCCGGTGGCATGGAAGCCCTTGTTGTAGTGGCTGGGCGCCACGAGATTGCCGACGCGGCCCGAGGTCTCGTAGCCTGCAACGAAACTCTCGATGAACAGGCGGCCCGACGCGCGGCGCTGTTCGCCGAGCGACAACAGGGCGGGGACGACGGTGACCGTCGGATGCCCGCCCATGGCGAAGTTGACGTCGTCGTAGTCGAGCGCGTGGCTGGCCGCGCCGTTGATCAGCGTCGCGGCCGACGGCGTCACGCGTTCCTTGCGGCCGACAAGGGAGGCGGGCCCTCGGCCGCCATCTTCCAGGGTCTCCTGGATCAGGATGTCGGTCAGCTCGTCTTGCGCCCCGGCGAGGGTCACGGCGAACCAGTCGAGCAGGCACTGCTTGGTGCGCTCGACGAGGTCGTCGGGGAGGTCTTTCCAGCCGAGAATGGCGGCACGCTGGGCGATTTCGGAAGTGACTTGAACGGCGGCCATGAGTGGCTCCTTTTCGGGATCGCGGAGTGTCGGACACCGCGCCTCGGGTTGTCTACTGCGCGAGCTTCCGCGCAACGATATGGAAGATGTGCCAGTGGTGCGGTTTGCCGCGGGGCGTCGTGCCGTCGCTCTCTTCTTCCTCGAACAATTCCGGTTCGAAGCCGTGCAATAGGCGCTCGGCCTCCTCGCGCGACACGAAAGTCATGCCCGGCCGGCCGAGCCAGCTGTCGCGCGGGCCATACCACTGGCCGCTGAAGCGTCCGCCCACGGGCAGCGCGTCGCGAATACGCTGCCAGAGCTCTTGGAATTTCTGCGGCTCGCAAAGCGGCATGGCGAAACTGGAATTCACGAGCAGACTGCCGATCGGCAACGGCACGTCCTCGAAGCGGGACAGGATCGGCGTGATGCGCTCGCCGCCAGGCAATTGCCGTTCCGCCAGCTGCTTCAGCGCTGCGGGCTCTGCGTCGACGGCGACCACATTCCAGCCGCGGCGCAACAGTTCGACGACGTCGCGACCGCTGCCGCAGCCGAGATCGACGGCGATACCTTCAGCAGGCGGCACTCCGAAGAGATCGAGCGCCCTCAGCAGCGTCTTGCGCGGCGGGCGATCCTTCAGCTGTTCGTAGTAGGCGCCCCATCGTTGCGACTGGTTCGCTTCCGTCATGCGCGTGGTCTCGGACTACAGTGCTTGTGAGATGCGGCTTCGTATGATCGTATCCCGGCAAGAATAGCAAGCAGAGTTCCGGGAGGAATGCATGAAGTGGGTTGGCTCCATCGCCGTCGCTGCGGCTCTGGCCTTCGGTTCACCCGCCGCGCGTGCCGACATGAAGGCGCTCGAGGAGGCCGCCAAGAAGGAAGGCGAGCTGACCTGGTATGTCGCGCACTACACGTCCGAGGGCGCGGAGGAACTGGGCGCCGTGTTCACCAAAATGTACGGCATCAAGGTGAACGTCGTGCGCACGACAGCGCAGGTCGCCTATCAGCGGGCCACCCAGGATATCAAGAACAACCAGACGATCTGCGACGTATTCTCCTCGACCGACCTCGGCCATTACGCGCGCATGGCGCCGGAAGGCCGGTTCGAAAAGTACGTTCCGGAAAACAGCAGCAAGATCTCGGAAGTCTTCCGCGACATCGATCCGGCTGGCTTCTTCCATACGACCGCTGCGGGCCAAGTCGTGCTGTCGTACAACAGCTCCAAGGTCAAAGCCGAGGACGCACCCAAGAAGTGGCAGGACCTGCTCGATCCCAAATGGAAGGGCAAAGTGTCGACCGGACACCCCGCCTTCTCGGGCTATGTCGGCACCTGGGTCTATTCGATGAAAAAGCTCTACGGCTGGAAATATTTCGAGCAACTCGAGAAGAACAAGCCGCAGATCGGCCGGTCGATCAACGACACGGTGACGGCACTCAATGCGGGCGAACGGCAGGTGGCGGCGGGCGCGGACGGGTCCACGCTCTTCAGTGCGTCACGCGGCAATCCCCTGGCGATTAACTACCCGACCGACGGGTCGGTGCTGATCATCTCTCCCTCCGCGATCATGAAGGGGACGAAGCACCCCAATGC
>CAWUOG010000550.1:0-2373 GCA_963923875.1 uncultured Alphaproteobacteria bacterium | reverse complement strand
CATTGCGGCATGAACCTGCAGGAAGCGATCGACGCGCCGGCCTGGCACAGCGAGCACTTCCCCTCCTCGTTCTGGCCGCGCACCGCCCGCCCCGGCGTGCTGGTGCTGGAAGGCCGCGTCCCGGCCGAAACGGTCCAGGAATTGCGTAAGCGCGGCCATGAGGTCGAGATGAACGACGACTGGTCAGAGGGCCGCCTGACCGCCGCCAGCCGCCAGGATCCCTGGCGCAAGGCTGCCGCCAATCCGCGCGGCATGCAGGGTTATGCGGCGGGTCGCTAGGAAAGCCTGATCCGGGCGCATGACCTGGTCGATCCTGTTCCATGAGCGCGACAGCGGCCGCATTGCCATCGCTGTCGCCACCAAGTTCTTCGCCGTCGGTGCGCGGGTGCCGTTCATCGAGCCGCTGAAAGGCGGACTGTGCACCCAGGCCCTGCTCAACCCGCTCTATGGGCCCGATGGCCTGAACCTGATCCGGGCCGGCGCGAGTGCCGAGCAGGTCGTGAAGACCCTCACCGAGGCCGATGCCGGCCGCGCCCATCGTCAGCTCCATGTGCTGGGCGCCGACGGGAAGTTCGCGGCCCATACCGGAACGGAGTGCGTGCCGTGGTGCGGGCACACGATCGAGCAGGATTTCTCTGTGGCCGGCAACATGCTGGCCGGACCGCAGGTCGTCTCCGAGACCGCGCGCTATTTCCGGGAGAACGCGGCGATGCCGTTGCCGCGCCGCCTGATCGGCGCGCTGAAGGCCGGCGAACGGGCCGGCGGCGACAAGCGCGGCAAGCAGTCGGCGGCGCTGGTGATCTATGGCGCCGAGGAATATTCCGAGCTCGACCTTCGGGTCGACGACCATGTCGAGCCGCTGCTCGAGCTGGCGCGCCTCGAAGCGGCGAGCCGCGAGCGCTGGACGACCTTCCGTCCGTTCCTCGCGACGCGTGACAATCCCGCCGGCACCGTCGATCGCGCCACCATCGACGCCGCCGTGGAGGAGGCCCACGCGAAGGCGCGATCGGCCGCCGCATGAGCCAACCGCTGCTCGAACTGAAGCGGCTCGCTGTTTCCTTCGCCACGGATGACGGCACCGTGCGCGCCGTCGACGGCATCGACCTGGCGCTCGCGAGGGGACGAACCCTGGGGCTGGTCGGCGAATCCGGCTGCGGCAAGAGCGTGACGTCGCTCGCCGTGATGGGCCTGCTGCCATCGGAGAATTCCCAGGTCAGCGGCGAGGTCCGGTTCGAGGGCCGCGATCTGCTGAAGATCGACAGGGCCGAGCTGCGCGACCTGCGCGGCGCCCGGCTCGCCATGATCTTCCAGGAGCCGATGACCTCGCTCAACCCCTCCTACACGGTGGGCAATCAGATCATCGAAGCGATCCAGCGCCACCAGGGCCTCGACGCCGCCGCCGCGCGCGCCAAGGCGATCGACATGCTGAAGCTGGTGCGCATTCCCAGCCCCGATAAGCGCATCGACGACTACCCGCACAAGCTCTCGGGCGGCATGCGCCAGCGCGCCATGATCGCCATGGCGCTGGCCTGCGGGCCACAGCTGCTGATCGCCGACGAGCCGACCACCGCGCTCGATGTGACCATTCAGGCGCAGATCCTCGATCTCATGCGCGGACTGCGCCGCGACACCGGCACCGCAATCATCCTGATCACCCACGATCTCGGCGTGGTCGCCGAGATGGCCGACGACGTGGCCGTGATGTACGCCGGACAGATCGTCGAGCGCGCGCCGGTCGCTTCCCTCTTCGCCCGGCCCGAGCATCCCTACACCGTGGGCCTGCTGGGCTCGATCCCCAAGCTCGACGAAAAGCGCGCCCGCCTGCCGTCGATCGAGGGCCGCGTGCCCGACATGACGCGCCCGCCCGCGGGTTGCCGCTTCGCCGCACGCTGCCCGTTCGCCGAGCCGGCCTGCCGCGAGACGGCGCCGCAGCTCGTCGAGGTGGCGCCGGGCCATTTCAGCCGCTGCCGCCGCGCACCCCTGAGCGGAGTGCTTCAATGACCGCGCTGCTCAGCGTCGCCGGTCTCGCCAAGCACTTCCCGGTGAAGCAGGGCGCGTTCGGCCGGGTGGCCGGCCACGTCCGCGCCGTGGACGGCATCGACTTCGAACTGAAGGCTGGCGAGACGCTGGCCATCGTGGGCGAATCGGGCTGCGGCAAGTCGACCGTCGGCCGCCTCGTGCTGCGCCTGATCGAGCCGACGGCCGGCCGCGTGAATTTCGAGGGCGAGGACATCCTGGCGCTGGACGCCGAGGCGATGCGCCGCCGCCGCCAGCGCATGCAGGTGATCTTCCAGGACCCCTATGCGTCGCTCAATCCGCGCATGACCGTGGGCGCCATGCTGGGCGAGCCGCTGATGCTGCATCGCCTGATCG
>CAWUOG010000549.1:0-2376 GCA_963923875.1 uncultured Alphaproteobacteria bacterium | reverse complement strand
GGCGCCGGAGACCTCGTAGGTGAACAGGTCCTGCGTGATCGGGACATCGCCTTCCATGCCGACCACCTCGGTGATGTGAGTGACGCGGCGCGATCCATCGCGCAATCGCGCGACCTGGATCACCACGTCGATCGAGGCGCAGACGATCTCTCGGATGGTCTTCGGCGGCAGTGAGAAACCGCCCATCGCGACCAGCGACTCGAGACGCGACAGGGCCTCGCGCGGATTGTTGGCGTGCAGCGTTCCCATGGACCCGTCGTGGCCGGTGTTCATCGCCTGGAGGAGGTCGAGCGCCTCCGATCCGCGCACCTCGCCGACGATGATCCGGTCCGGCCGCATGCGCAGGCAGTTGCGGACGAGATTGCGCATCGACACCTCGCCCTTGCCCTCGAGGTTGGCAGGACGGGTCTCGAGCCGCACGACGTGGGGCTGCTGCAGCTGCAACTCGGCCACGTCTTCGCAGGTTACAACGCGCTCGCCGGGATCGATGAAGCTCGTCATGCAGTTTAGCAGCGTAGTCTTGCCGGAACCGGTGCCGCCCGAGATCAGGATGTTGCAGCGCGACCGGCTCATGATCCGCAGCACCTCCGCCGCCTCGGGCGAAATGCCGCCGGACTGGACCAGTTCAGCCATCGTACGCTTCTGCTTGCGAAACTTCCGGATGGTCAGCGAGGCGCCGTCGATGGCCAATGGAGGCACGACCACGTTGACGCGCGAGCCGTCGGGCAGGCGCGCGTCGCAGATTGGCGAGGATTCGTCGACGCGCCGGCCGGCCTGGCTGGCGATCCGCTGGCAGACGTTGAGGAGCTGGCCCTGGTCACGGAACGACAGGTTCGTTCGAACGACCTTGCCGTCGATCTCGACGAAGATCGGCTTGTCACCGTTGACCATGATGTCGGCGATGTCGTCGCGCGCCAGCAACGGCTCCAGGGGGCCGTATCCCAGTACGTCGTCGCAGACATCCTGGACGACCTGTTCGTGCTCTGGCGCCGACAGGGCGAAGCGGCGTTCGCGCGAGATGTCGTCGACCGCGGTCCGGATCTCGCGGCGGGCGGCCTCCTTTTCGAGATGCGCGAGGCGCGACACGTCGACGACCTCCAGCAGAGTGTCGACGATCTCGCGCTTGAGCTCGTAGTACTCGATCGGCCGGTCGGTCTGCCGCCCGAGGTCGAGCGGGCCTGAGGCGGCGCAGTGTACCTGGCTGGCGTGCCGGTCGATCCCGACACCCTGCTCGAGAGCGGCGTGCGACATCAGCTCGGAGCCGCGCGACGCCAATATCCTTCTGCCGAACATGCTCATCTGCGTTTTCTCCTGCCGGCATCGCGGGCCGGTCCTACCGGCGGCCCCGCCTCAGCCATGTCCACCGACCCGTCGGCGCCGGCTGTCCCCGCCCGGAGATGGCGTCGGCGACCTGGAGCAGGCCGTTCTTGAGGGATCGCGGCAGGCGCTTCTGGTGAATCAGTTCGCCGGTGCCGGAATAGGAATCGAGCATCCAAGCCGCGAACGGCAGGACGATCGGCCGGCAACCGCCCAGGGCATCGGCGAATTGTTGTGGCAGAATCTCGAGCCGCTTCGGCGTCGAGGTCTTGTTGAGGACGACGTGCAGCGAGGCCGCGTCGCCCCGCGCCTGCGACAGCCAGCCGTGCCAGGCGCGCGCGTTGCGCAGCGAGACGAGATCCGGCTCGGCTACCAGGACGACCTTGTCGATTAACTGGAGAACGGTCTTCAGGGTCGAGGCGCGGCCGCCCGGCAGGTCGAGCGCGACGAAGCCCGCCGCGGAGCGGGCCACCTCGACCATGCGGACGACGGCGTCCTCGGACAGGGTGTCCTGCATCGGCGACGCGGCGGACGCCGGCAGCAGGTTGAGGTTCGGCTGGACCGGCTTCAGTACCCGGTCGAGCAGCATCGCGTCGAGCCGCGGGCCTTCCTTCAGCACGTCGGCGGCTGTCTGCTCCGCCTTGATGCCGGCGGCGATATCGAGCGCACCGGTCGGATCGAGATCTGCAAGGATGACCTGGCTGCCGAACTGGTAGGCCAGCGTGCTGGCGGTGCCCAATGCGACGGTCGATGCGCCGGCGCCGCCGCGCGTACCAATGAATGCGACCGTCGTACCGAAGGCCCCATTCTCGCGGTCGCCAAACAGTGGTGTCACCGCTTCGACGATCGCGGCAGCTTCTACTGGCTGCGCGAGATAGTCGCTGGCGCCGCAGGCTATGACGGTGCGATAGAAGCGGATGTCGTTGGTCTCGCCGATCAGCAGCAGGCGCGTGTGCGGCAGGCAGGTGTCGGCCAGCGCGTCCAGCGACGCGCGCAACGCGTTGATCTCGACGCCGCACTCGACGATCAGCAGGTCCGGCGACGGCTCTTCCCGGTACC
>CAWUOG010000548.1:0-2392 GCA_963923875.1 uncultured Alphaproteobacteria bacterium | reverse complement strand
GTGCAGAACATGCCGGTCGCCTTGTCATTGATCGAGGCGCCGCAGAAGGTCGGCGGATCCTCGGGCCGGCCGGTGACGCTCATCATGCCGCCATAGGCCTGCAGCAGCGGATCGAAGCCCGGCTTCATCTTCAGCGGGCCTTCGTAGCCGAACGCCCAGATCGAGCAGTAGATCAGGCGCGGATGGCGCTTCAGCATCGCCTCGGGCCCGATGCCGATCTCGTCGACCACGCCCGGCCGCAGGTTCTGGATCAGGATGTCGGCGGTGGCGCAGAGCCGGTTCAGCTTCTCGACGTCGGCCGCGAGCTTGAGATCGAGGCTGACCGAGCGCTTGTTGCGGTTCTGGCCGTAGAAATAGAGCGATGTCACGCCGTCGGGCCCGTAGGGAGGGCCCCAGATGCGCGCATCGTCGCCGCCGTCGGGCTTCTCGATCTTGATCACGTCGGCGCCCATGTCGGCCAGGATCACCCCGGCCAGCGGCCCGGCGAGCGCCTGGCCCACTTCGATGACGCGTATTCCTTCCAGCGGCAGGGTCACTTGATCCTCGTTGTCTGACTTCCTGTTCGAGCTTAGCGCGCCACCGCCGGTTTGCCTTGCCCGTTGCGCCTGCCGCACTGCGGACGGACCCGCACCGATGCCGGGCAGACGGGACGGCCCGGCCGTGGCGCTATCCGCCGGAGTAGGACCGGAGTACCCTTTTCGGCAAAACCGGAGGAAACCATGAGCTACGACCTTCTGATCAGGAACGGCACCGTGGTCGACGGCACGGGCGCGCCGCGCTTCCAGGCCGACGTGGCGATCGCCGACGGCAAGGTCGCCGAGATCGGCAAGGTGACCGAGGGCGCCAAACGGACCATCGACGCGCACGGGCTGGTCGTGGCGCCGGGCTTCGTCGATCCGCACACCCACTACGACGCGCAGATCTGCTGGGACGGCGCGGTCACGCCCTCGTCGTGGCACGGCGTGACGTCGGTGGTGATGGGCAATTGCGGCGTCGGCATCGCACCCTGCAAGCCCGCCACCCGCGAGATCGCGATGAAGGACCTCGTGAACGTCGAGGGCATTCCCTTCGACGTGCTGAACAAGGGCATCACCTGGGACTGGGAAACCTTCCCCGAGTTCATGGACGCCGCGGCCGCGCGCAAGCCGTCGCTCAATCTCGCCTTCATCGCGCCGCTGACGCCGTTCCGCCACTACGTGATGGGCGAGGCGTCGATGGAGCGCTCGGCCAATCCGGAGGAGACGGCGAAGATCGCCGCCCTGATCGGCGAGGCGGTCGACAAGGGCGCGCTCGGCTTCTCCTCCACGACGCTCAACCAGCACATGGGCTTCGAGGGCAAGCCGCTCGCCTGCCGCAACGCCAGCCGCGAGGAGCTGGCGGCCTACTGCCGGGAGCTCAGGAAGCGCGGCAAGGGCGCGATCGAGATCGCACTCACCCGTCAGGTCGGCGTGCTCGAACAGGATCAGTGCGAGCTGCTCGACTTCCTGCTCGACCAGAGCGGCCGGCCCGTCACCTTCATCGCCCTGTTCGATCGCGACGACATCCCCGAGGCGGTGCGCAACACCCTGCGGCTCGCCGCCCCGATGATCGCCAAGGGGGCGCGGCCGCAGACCTCGCCGCTGCCGCTCACCCGGGAATGCACCATGGAGAACCCATTCGCCTTCGCGGCGTTCCCGTCCTGGAAGCGGGTGTTCGCCGACACCAATCCCGAGGCGCAGAAGAAGGTCTATGCCGACCCGGCGTTCCGCAATGCCTTCCGGCACGACCTCAAGAACCCGACCGGCTTCAGCGACTGGCGCCGCATCGTGGTCCACGAGGTCAAGAACCCGAGCCTCAAGGCGCTCGAGCGCAAGTCGATCGCCGAAGTGGCGAGCCTGCAGAACAAGGACGCGGTCGATGCCTTCCTCGACCTGGTGCTGGCCGACGATCTCGAGGTCGAGTTCACCATCTCCTCGTGGAACACCCGCGAGGACCGCATGCGCGAGCTCTTGAACAACAAGTCGATCCTGATGGCGCTGGGCGACGGCGGCGCGCATGTCGACATGCTGTGCGACGCCGGCTACCCGACCTACCTGCTCGGCACGTGGGTGCGCGAGAAGGAGGCGATCACGCTGGAGGAGGGCGTGCGCAAGCTGACCTCCGATCCGGCCGATCTCTTTGGCCTCAAGGACCGCGGCCGGCTGGTGAAGGGCGCGCCGGGCGACGTGGCGATCTTCGATCCCGCGCGCATCGGCTCGTCGAACCACGGCGAGCGCCGCTTCGACCTGCCGGGCAATGCCAAGCGCATCGTCATGCCGAGCCGCGGCGTCGAGTACACCGTGGTCAACGGCGCGGTGACCTGGGACCAGGGCAAGCTGACCGAAGCCAAGGCCGGCCGGGTGCTGCGGGGGTA
>CAWUOG010000547.1:0-2399 GCA_963923875.1 uncultured Alphaproteobacteria bacterium | reverse complement strand
CCCATTGCTCCATGTCCCAGCTCGACTGGTAGCCGCCCATGTTGGAATGCACGGTGCCGGGATGGGTGCGCTCGCGCTCCTCGATCACGGCGCGCAGGTCGGCGCTCAGGGTGGTGGCGTTCTCGATCTCGAGAGCGACGACCGGCGTGGGAAACAGGGAAGTAACTTTCGGATCGATGACGCCCATGGTGTGGCATCGATAGCTTTCCCGCCGCCGGGCGGCCTTGACCTGGGTCAAGGTTCGCCGGGGCCAGGCAGTGCGGACGCCAAACGAAAACGGGCGGCTCCCCGTCGGAAGCCGCCCGCTCTTCGGCGTGAACCGAGGCGTGTCGATCAACCCATCGCGTTGGCGACGTTCGTCAGCACGTTGTTGACCTTGCCGCCGACCGTTTGCATCGCGGCGATCGCGGCAACCGCGATCAGCGAAGCGATCAGCGTGTACTCAATGGCAGTCGCACCGTCGTCACGGCGCATCAGAGTCCGGAATATGGACAGCATGAGTACCTCTTGGACTATCGTGGACAGCATCTATTTTTTTTACGGCGCCGACCTTCTGGGGGAGGGAACGGCCCGGGGCGAAAATTTCCCCGCTCGAAGCGTGAGCCTGGCGGCGGGCATCCGCAACAGGAGATGAAGTGAGAGGCACTGAAGGCATCTGCGAGCAGTGTTCCTGAATAAAGCACCAAAATAGGGTCGGCCGGCGCAGCGCGCCTATGGTCGGCGCATGACGCCGCACATGGAAGTCGCCGCCCGGAACCTCACGGAGTGGGCGCGCGAGCCCTACGAGTTCGTCCGCAGCCAGTTCAAGGTGAAGCCCGACCCGTGGCAGGAAGAGGTGCTGCGGGCGTTTCCGAAGACGCCGCGCATCGCCTTGAAGGCCTGCAAGGGGCCGGGCAAGACCGCGCTGATGGCCTGGCTCGCCTGGAATTTCCTCGCCACGCGGCCGGAACCGAAGATCGCCGCCACCTCGATCACCGCCGACAACCTCGCCGACAATCTGTGGGCGGAGATGGCCAAGTGGCAGCAGCGCTCGCCGCACCTCATGCACACCTTCGAATGGACGCGCTCGCGCATCTTCGCAAAGGCGCGCCCCGAGACCTGGTTCATGACGGCGCGGACCTGGAACCGCAGCGCCGACGCCAGCCAGCAGGGCAGCACGCTGGCCGGCCTGCATGCCGACCACATCCTGTTCCTGCTCGACGAGAGCGGCGGCATTCCCGATGCGGTGATGGCGGCCGCCGAAGCCGCGCTCTCGAGCTGCTTCGAGGGCCACATCGTGCAGGCCGGCAATCCGACCCATCTCGAAGGCCCGCTCCATCGCGCCTGCACGAGCGACCGCAGCCTGTGGCGCGTCGTGGAGATCACCGCCGATCCCGACGATCCCCGGCGCTCCAGCCGGGTCAGTGCCGACTGGGCGCGCCAGCAGATCGCGACCTACGGCCGCGACAATCCGTGGGTGCTGGTCAACGTGTTCGGCAGGTTTCCGCCGGGCTCGCTCAACAGCCTGATCGGGCCCGACGAATGCCGCGAGGCGACGCGGCGGATCTACCGGCCGGAGGACGTTGCGACCGCCGCGCGCGTGCTTGGCGTCGATGTCGCGCGCTTCGGCGACGACGCCTCGGTGATCTTTCCGCGCCAGGGGCTGGTGGCGCACCGGCCGCAGAAAATGCGCAATCTCGACGGCACGCAGGGGGCCACGCTGGTCGCGCGCCAGTGGGAGAGCTTCGGGGCCGACGCCGTGTTCATCGACGACACCGGCGGCTGGGGCGCCTCCTGGATCGACAATCTGCGCCGCATCGGCCGCCAGCCGGTCGGCATCGGCTTCGCCTCGGCCGCGAGCGATCCGCGCTACGACAACAAGCGCACCGAGATGTATTTCCAGGCGGTCGAATGGATCAAGCAGGGTGGCGCGCTGCCGCCGGAGACCGCCGAGGGCATCCCCGAGCTGATCGCGGCGCTCAGCCAGACGACCTACAGCTTTCGCGGCGACCGCCTGCTGCTCGAGCCCAAGGAGCAGGTGAAGGCCCGCCTCGGTCACTCGCCCGACGAGGCCGATGCCTTCGCGCTCACCTTCGCCCAGCCGGCGACGCGCGCCGGCCTGCAGGGCGGCGCCGGCCGGCGGTTCTGCGTCATGGATTTCGACCCGCTCGACCGCAACTGGCGCGCCAAGGCGCGCGCCGCCGGACACTATCTGGTGGATTGATCCGCTGCCGCCCTGCCGCCCTGTCGCCCCGCGCGCTATGATGGAGGCAGGAGATGACCGGCATGAAGGCAAGGTTTGCTGCAGGTCTCGCTGCAGGGTTCGCGGCAGCGGCATTGTTGCCGGCGGGCAGCGCCGCCCAATCCCAATCTCAGTCCCAGTCGCTGTCGCCGGGCTGGGTGGCCGATCCGCGGACCGG
>CAWUOG010000546.1:0-2400 GCA_963923875.1 uncultured Alphaproteobacteria bacterium | reverse complement strand
GCGATCTCGATGATTTGGTCGCGATCGAGCTTGCCGCCGAACTCCATCAGCGCGTTGTGCAGTTCCAGGTGCTTGCCCTGCTTGACCGATGCCAGGGCTGCCGCCGCCGCAATGCGCGACGGCTCACCCAGGATCGGCAGGTCCTTGAACACCAGCTTGATCTTCGGATCGGCGGCCATCAGGGCCTTCACCGTAGCGTGCGCTCGCTTGCAGTACGGGCATTGGTAGTCGCTGAACTCCACGATCGTGACGTCGCCTGCGGCGTTGCCCGCAATCGGGCTGTCGGGATCGGTCAGCAGTTCCTTGCGGTACTGCTTGATCGCCTTCTCGGCCACGGCGTCGCGCTGGCTCTCTTGCTTGCGCTCGAACTCCTGCATCGCCTCGACGATCACTTCTGGGTTTGCCATCAGGTATTCCCGGATGGTTTGGCCGAGTTTCGCCTTGTCGCCGGTATCGAAACTGCCGCTGGCTGGCGCGGTTCCCATAGGCACGGTCGTGCGCGCGGCGGCGAATGCGCCGACCGCGAGCAGTGCGGCGGTGGTCAGGGCGAGAACAGAACGCATGACTGGATTCTCCGGTTGCCGGCGGCCCGCCTCAGCGGCGGGGGCGGGACTCGATGTAGGCTTTGATGTCCTGGGCACGCTGCCAGGCCGGTGTTCCGCGCGGCAATTGTCGCTCGGCGGCGGCGGCGTGAGCGGTGGCCTCGTTGCGGTCGCCGCGAAGGATCGCCATTTCGGCGCGCGCCAGCGACGTCATGCCGGCATTGTTCTGGCGCGAATACGCAGTCGCCATCAGACGCCAGAGCTCGAAGCTGCCGCTCTCCGACTGGCGCGCCAGCTCGAGGTTGCGGATCGCTTCCTGGTCGTTTTCCGGCTTGTTGGTTTCGAGCAGGGCGCGCGCATAGTCGATCTTCAGGATGCCGGCGCCTACCAGCTGGACGGCGCGGCGATAGGAGGCGACCGCTTCGGCGGCGCGGCCGTTCTCGTAGAGCATCTGGCCGCGGACCTCGTGGAAATAGGGGTCGTTGGGATATTCCTTGAGCAGCCCGTCGATGGTCAGCAGCGCCGATCCCAGCGCCCCTTTGCGATAGAGCGCGATGGCGCGGGCATAGCGAGCGGGTACGGCACGGTCGCCCTCGGCATATCGGTTCAGTGCCGCATCGGGCGCGATGAAGCCGATCAGCTTGGCCACCATCCGTGCATGCATCTCGAGGAACTTGGGCGAGTCGGGCGTGTTGACGTACTGCGAGCGTGCGGCCGCCGCCTCGAAGGCCGAGATGCGATCGGGGGTGAGTGGATGGGTCGTCAGATACGGATCGCGGCGCGCCATCTGCAGCCGCTCCTCGCGCTCGAGGATGTGCAGGAATTCGACCGTGCCCTTGGGAGACTGCTGGGTGCGTTCGAGGTAGGTCATGGCCGCCTGGTCGGCGGCGCTCTCCTGGGTCTGTGTGTATTTCAGGAAGGCGAGGAGGGAGGCCGGCGCCGCCGCCTTGCCTGCGCCGGTTACGCTGGACCGGCCCATGCCGCCGCCCGACGCGGCGCCGCCGGCCACAGCCGCGCCACTGAGGATAGCCTCGAGGATCTGCAGCGTGGTGAGGTTGGACAATTCCTCGTGCATGCGGGCGAGGTGGCCGCCGGAAATGTGCCCGGTTTCATGCGCCAGGACGCCGATCAGCTGATTCGGCCGCTGCGTCCGGATGATCAGGCCGGTGTTGATGAAAATGCGCTGGCCGCCGGCCACGAAGGCATTCAGGCTGCCGTCCTGTACAAGCACGATCGAGACGCCTTCGGGGTCGAGTCCCGCCACGCGCCAGATCGGCGTGACGAACGTCCGGATGGTGTTCTCGATCTCGGCGTCGCGCACCAGATTGAGCCGTTGACCTTGCTGGGCGTACGCGGCACGAAACGGCCCGAGCGCCAACATGGCCAGGCAGAAGAGGGTGAAGATGCGTCGGGACAGCGGGTGCACGGGACGGGGGCAGGCTAGAAATGGGCGGTCGCGCCGTCAATTGCGCAACCTTGGCTTGGCGATCACGTTTGTGCTGGCCGCTTGTGGCGGAAGTGAGACGTCCAACGAAAATCTCACAAATCCCGTCGGGAATGTGGGCCGAAAGGCCGGCCTTAACGAATTGATTCGCTCGGGCGTAAGCTTTGCCGCCGTGTCGGCCGACGAGGGACGGGCGGCCGAGGTCGGCCGCGACGTTCTGAGCGCAGGGGGCAACGCGACCGACGCTGCAGTCGCGATGTTCTTTGCCATGTCGGTCACCCTCCCGTCGGCCGCCGGTCTCGGGGCGACCGGCGCCTGCGTGGTGCACGATTCCAAGACCCGCCAGGGCGAATCCTTCGTCTTTGCCCCCGTGGCGGCGCCCGGCTCGATCAACGGCGTCACCATCGCGGTGCC
>CAWUOG010000545.1:0-2406 GCA_963923875.1 uncultured Alphaproteobacteria bacterium | reverse complement strand
GCCCGAACGGATCGAACACGCCGGTATTGAGGTCGCCCGCCTGCAGGCACACGATTGCCGGCGCGTCGCCGCCCGACTGCAGCGCCTCTTCCAGCGCCCGCAGTTCGATGCAGCCTGAGTTGTCCGCGCGCACGTATACGATCGCATCCGTACCGACGCCCAGCAGCCGCGCCGCGCGCAGGATCGACTCGTGGCGATTTTCGGTCGTCAGGATTCGCAAGGAGGGCGCACCGGAGAGCCCCTTGGCCTCGACGTCCCAGCCGCGCTCGCGCAGCAGCTTGTGTCGCGCAGACGCGAGCGCCGTGGTGTGCGCCATCTGGCAGCCGGTCACCAGACCGAACGACGCTGCCGCCGGCAGACCGAGAAGCTCCTTGGCCCACTCCCCGCACACCTGTTCGATCACGGCTTCGGCCGGCGCGGTGAGATTGGAGGCCGCATTCTGGTCCCACGTCGAGGTGAGCCAGTCGGCGGCGAGGGCCGCCGGCAACGTGCCGCCGATCACCCAGCCGAAGAAGCGGCCGCCCGCCGAGCCCATGATGCCGCCCTCGGTGTCGCGCACCAGCTCGTCGATCACCGTCGCATCGGGCAACCCGATCTCGGGCAGGGGCTTGGCGAGCCGCTCGTGCAAGTCAGCGATGCTGGCCGTGGCCGCGATCGGACGTGTCGGTAGGGTTTCCAGATAGCGGGCCGAGTGCGCGGCGGCGAGCTCAAGAACATTCGTCATTTGTGGGTCTATCCCCCGATTCCGGCCGGCATCGCTACGGTGGCGACCGAACTATCCCGCACTGCTGACAGCCCCAGACAGCAGTCACGCCGGACCGCACTGTTGGGCTATAGTGACAGCACAACCGGAGGATGGTTCATGCGTGTGTTCGGGCAAATGGCGATGGCGTTGGTGGGGTTACTGGTCCTCGCAGGCTGCAACAAGGACGGCTTCGACACCGTCGCCCGCAAGGAAGACATGATGATCGCCGCCGGCTTCAAGTTCCTGCCGGCCAATACGCCCGAGCGCCAGGCGATGTTTCGCCAACTGCCGCCGCACAAGTTCCTGAAGGAGATCAAGGGCGACAAGCTGATCTACATCTATCCCGATCCGACCGTCTGCGTGTGCCTCTACATGGGCAACTCCAAGGCCTACTCGGCCTATCGCAAGATGATGTTCGACAAGAACCTCGCCGACGAGCAGTCGATGACCGCCCAGACACTCGACGACTTCAGCTGGAACTGGGGACCGTGGGGCCCCGGCCCGCTCGGCTGGCCTTACTATGACTCGATCTACAACTACTGATCCGGCGACTTCGAACTAGAACGTCGCCTCGACCGCACCCAGTCCGGCGAAGGCGCCACGCGCCTTCGTGCCCGGCGGGTAATAGCGCAGACCGGTCCACGAACCGGTCGTAATCGCTTGCCCCTTGCGGATGCCGCCGCGCAGTCGCACCGCGTGATCGATCATCCAGCAAAGCGGCCGCACCGGATCGACCGCGCCAAGGCCACCCTTCTGCTCAACCTCGACCTTACCGTCGATCGTGAGCGATACGGGCAGGGTCGCCCAATCGAGCTTCTTCCAGTCCATGATCGAGTCGCCAATCACCAGCGCATGGTTCATCTGATTGTCAGCCAGCAGCCACTCGGGATCGGCGCTCTTGAAGTCGGCCAGCCGCGTATCGACCACTTCCATGCCCACGAACGCATCGCCCACGGCCCCCAGCGCTTCGTCGCGTCCGACCGGCGCTGCGCGAGCCGCGATGTCCTGCACGATATGGAACGAGATCTCGATCTCGACGCCGATCATGTGCATCGCCTTGCCGTCGAAGCGGGCGGGCGATTGGACCAGTGCACCGGCCAGCAACGGCGCGGGATTGGGCTCGGCGGTTGGCGTGCGCGCACCGACCTTCCAGCCCACGACCGGCCCGGTGGCCGCAGCGACGCCGTCCTGGATGGCATAGACCTGGGCTCGGTCCCGCAGGGCGAACGGCGGCGGCACCTGGTGGCCGGTTCGGCGTGCCGTCAGGAGGGACTGCACCGCGTTGGCGATCTCCGCGCTCATGCTAAGCTCCGGCAAAAGACAGACGACAGAGGGGAAAGATGCCCTACGCCAGCGGCCGCGTCATTCACGACGCCGATGCGCACATCATGGAAGTGCCGGGCTTCCTGACCGATCATCTGGAGGCCAGGTACCGTACCATCATCACCGACGAGGTGCTGTTCCCGACCGATCGCGGTCGTGGTCTGCACAAGCTGATGGACAAGAATTCCGGAACTGATGCGGCGGCGGTCGACGAGTCGCAGGTCATGTTGCGCAAGAACTGGGACGCGCTCGGCTCCTACACCAGGGCCGACCGGCCACGCTCGATCGACCTGCTGGGCTTTGCCAGCCAGCTGATGTTTACCACGCAACTCCTGAAC
>CAWUOG010000544.1:0-2417 GCA_963923875.1 uncultured Alphaproteobacteria bacterium | reverse complement strand
TGCTGTCGGGCGCCCAGGGGCGATCGACCGAGGCACTCTGGCACGACGCCGTCCAGCTCCTCATGCTGTGGGCGGCGGTTGGTATCGGCGGGATCGTCGCCAACATCGTGGTTTCGCTGCAGGCCGACCGCATGGCCCACCGGCGGCGGCTCGGCGCCATGGCGCGCTACTTCGAGCACGTGCTCGTGCTGCCCTTCGCGTTCCACAACGCGCAGCATTCGGGCCGGCTGCTCAAGATCATGCTGACCGGTGTCGATCATCTCTTTGGCATCTGGCTGAGCTTCTTCCGCGAGAATCTCGCCACTTTCGTCGCCCTGTTCGTCATGCTGCCGCTCAGCCTGTTCATGAACTGGCGACTCGGGCTGCTGCTGATCGTGCTGATCGCGTTCTTTGCGATCGCCAATGCGTTCGTGGTCGGCAAGACCGACCGGCTGCAGGCCGAAGTCGAGGAGTATCACAGCCAGCTGGCGGGCCGGGCCGGCGACGCGCTGGGCAACATCCACCTGATCCAGAGTTTCGTGCGTCTGGCTGCCGAAGCGGGCGAGATTCACGGCATCATCCGTCGCACCCTCGAAGCGCAGTATCCGGTGTTGAACTGGTGGGCTCTGCTGTCCGTGCTGACCCGTGCCGCTTCGACCTTCACCGTGATCCTGATCTTCGTCCTCGGCACCTGGCTCTACACGCGAGGCGAGGCAACGGTCGGCCAGATCGTGAGCTTCATGGGCTTTGCGACCATGCTGATCGGCCGCATGGACCAGGCGTCGGGCTTCGTCAGCCGTGTCTTTTTCCAGATGCCGGCGCTGGCCGATTTCTTCCGCGTGCTCGACACGCAATCGACCGTCCCAGACAACCCCAACGGCAAGGATATCGGCCGCACCCGCGGCGATGTCGATTTCGAGGACGTGAACTTCTCCTACGACGGCAAGCGGCCGGCGCTGGCGCACTTCAATCTGCACGTTCCGGCTGGCACGACGGTGGCGTTCGTCGGCCCGACCGGTGCGGGCAAGAGCACGGCGCTGTCGCTGCTGCACCGCATGTGGGATCCGCAATCGGGCACAATCCGCATCGACGGCGTCGACCATCGCGATATCAGGCTGGAGTCGCTGCGGCGGAATATCGGCGTGGTGTTTCAGGACTCGACGATGTTCTACCGTTCGATCGCCGACAATCTCAGGATCGGCAAGCCTGACGCGACCCAGGCCGAGCTCGAGCAGGCGGCCCGGCTTGCCGAAGCGCACGATTTCATCGAACGCCAGCCCAAGGGCTACGAGACGCTGGTCGGCGAGCGCGGCGCTACGCTGTCCGGCGGCGAGCGCCAGCGACTGGCGATCGCCCGGGCGCTGCTCAAGGACCCGCCGATCCTGATCCTCGACGAAGCGACCAGCGCCCTGGATTCGGTGACCGAGGCGCGCATCCAGAAGGCGCTGAAGGTGCTGATGCAGGGGCGCACCACCTTCGTGATCGCCCACCGCCTCTCGACCATCCGCGACGCCGATCTGGTCGTGGTGCTGGAGCATGGGCGAATTGTGGAGCAGGGCGATTATCGCAGTCTGATCGCCACCGGCGGCGCTTTCGCCCGGCTCGTTGCCACGCAGCAGGCTGGCATAGAATCTGCCTGATTTCCCCTTGGCGGAAGCGCAGGCGCCGCCTAAGAGTCGCCTGACGGGGCTTCAAGCGAGGGGACTGAAATGAACAAGTGGCAGAAGTTGCTGGGCGGTGCGGCCGCCATGGCCATGGTGCTGGCGACGATACCGGCCTCGGCCCAGACACCGGTCAAATTCACTCTCGATTGGGTATTCCAGGGCCCGACGTCGCCGTTCCTGGTTGCCCTGGAGAAGGGCTACTACAAGGCCGAAGGTCTCGACGTCACCATGGATCCAGGCCAGGGCTCGGCCGGCGCCGTGCAGCGGGTTGCCACCGGCGCCTACCAGATCGGCTTCGCCGACGTGAACGCCACCATCGAGTACAACGCCAAGAATCCGGGCAAGGAAGTCATGTGCGTCTTCATGGCGTACGACTACGCGCCGTTCGGCGTCTACGCGCTGAAGAAGAGCGGGATCAAGGTGCCGAAGGATCTCGAGGGCAAGAAGCTCGGCGCGCCGGTGTTCGATGCCAGCTTCCGGCTGTTCCCGGCATTCGCCAAGAAGACTGGCGTCACCAAGTGGGAGCATGTGAACCTGACACCGCAGTTGCGCGAGCAGAGTCTGGTGCAGGGCTCGGTCGACTTCATCTCGGGTCACTACTTTTCGTCGATGCTTGACCTCAAGGCGCGCGGCGTGAAGTTCGACGATATCGTCGCTATGCGCTACGTCGACTTCGGCATGGATCTCTATGCCAACGGCATCATCGTCTCAGCCGACATGCTGAAGAACGAAAAGGCGATCAAGGGCTTCATCGCCGCCACGGTGAAAGGCTGG
>CAWUOG010000543.1:0-2423 GCA_963923875.1 uncultured Alphaproteobacteria bacterium | reverse complement strand
CGGTGCACGACGTGCAGATCGAGCTCGGCTTCGCCGTGCTGCTGGTCGTCGTGGTGATCTTTTTGTTCCTCGGCGACTGGCGGGCAACGATGATCCCCAGCCTGTCGGTGCCGCTGTCTCTCGTCGGCACCCTGGCGGTGATGTACCTGGCCGACTTCAGCCTCAACAATCTGTCGATCATGGCGCTCACCATCGCCACCGGCTTCGTGGTCGACGATGCCATCGTCATGATCGAGAACATCGCCCGCTACATCGAGCAGGGGGACGATCCGCACGAGGCGGCACTCAAAGGATCGAGGCAGATCGCCTTCACCGTGGTTTCGCTGACAGTGTCGCTGATCGCGGTCCTGATCCCGTTGCTTTTCATGGGCGATGTGGTCGGCAGGCTATTCAGCGAGTTCGCGGTGACGCTCTCGGTCACCATCCTGATCTCGGCGGTAGTGTCTCTCACCTTGGTGCCGATGATGTGCGCGCAATTGCTGCGCCATCGGCCACATCAGGAGCGCGTCGGCGGCCACCCCGAGGCGCAGGCGCTAGGCGCACGCTGGTTCGCCCGCCTGATCGACTGGTATGACAAAACCCTGATCGTCGTGCTGCGCCGCCAGCCGCTCACGCTCCTGGTGGCACTCGGCACGGTGGCCCTTACCGTCTTTCTTTACATCGTCGTGCCCAAGGGCTTCTTCCCGGTCCAGGACAACGGCCTGATTCAGGCCGTCACCGAGGCGCCGCAGTCGATCTCGTTCGCGGCAATGAGCGAGCGCCAGCGCCGCATGGCCGATGCGATCCTGGGCGATCCCGACGTTGCGAGTCTTTCCTCGTTCGTCGGTGTCGACGGCACAAATCCGACCCTGAATTCGGGCCGCATGCTGATCAACCTCAAGCCGCGCGATACGCGCAGCTCGTCGGCCAGCGAGGTAATCCGCCGCCTGCAGCGCGACACGCGCAATATCGAGGGCATCACGCTCTTCATGCAGCCCGCGCAGGATCTGACGATCGATTCGACGGTCAGCCGCACGCAGTACCAGTTCGTCCTGGAAAGCCCAAATGCGGGCGATTTCGACGTTTGGGTGCCGCGCCTGATGGATCGTCTCAGTCATGTGCCGGAGATCACGGACGTGGCGACCGAGCTGCAGAGCAAGGGCCTGACGATGTTCATCAAGATCGACCGCGATGCGGCGGCGCGCTTCGGCATTACGGCTGCCACGGTCGACAACGCGCTTTACGATGCCTATGGCCAGCGCATCGTTTCGACGGTCTACACCCAGACCAACCAGTACCGCGTGATCTACGAAATCGATCCGGCGATGGCCCGTTCGCTGGACTCGCTATACAACCTCTATCTGCCCGGTGCCGGCGGCAAGCAGGTGCCGCTCTCAGCCTTCGCGACCTTCGAGGAGCGCACCGCGCCGCTGAGACTCGACCGGCTCGGCCAGTTCCCGGCTACCACCGTCTCCTTCAACCTGGCGCCCGGCGCTTCGCTCGGCGAGGCGGTCGAGGCGATCGCGGCGGCCAAACAGGAGATCGGCATGCCGCGATCGATCCAGACGCATTTCCAGGGTGCGGCGCTCGCCTTTCAGAAGGCGCTCGATAGCCAGCTCATGCTCATCCTGGCGGCGATTGTCACGGTCTACATCGTGCTGGGCGTGCTCTACGAGAGCTATATCCATCCCGTCACGATCCTGTCGACCTTGCCGTCGGCCGGCATCGGCGCACTGCTGGCGCTGATCCTGGGCGGCGAGGACCTGAGCGTCGTGGCGATCATCGGCATCGTGCTTCTTATCGGCATCGTCAAGAAGAACGCGATCATGATGATTGACTTCGCTCTCGACGCCGAGCGCAACGAGGGCATGGCGCCGCAGCAGGCCATTCATCAGGCCTGCCTCTTGCGCTTCCGGCCGATCCTGATGACGACCATTGCGGCCCTGGTCGGCGCGCTGCCTTTGATGCTGGGTAGCGGCACGGGATCCGAGCTGCGGCATCCGCTTGGCCTCACCATCGTCGGCGGGCTGATCGTCAGCCAGATGCTGACCCTCTATACCACGCCGGTAATCTACCTCGCCTTCGACCGGTTGGGCCGGCGCCTGCGCGGCCAGCCACTCGATACGCCGGCCTATCCACGGGCCACGCCGCAGGCGGGCGAATAGTGAACATCTCCGCGCCCTTCATTGCACGACCGGTGGCGACCACGCTGCTGACGATCGGCGTGTTCCTGGCCGGAGCCCTGGGCTTCATGCGGCTGCCGGTGTCGCCGCTGCCCAAGGTCGATTTCCCGACGATCTCCGTACAGGCGAGCCTGCCCGGCGCCTCGCCCGACACGGTGGCGACAAGCGTGACGACTCCGCTCGAACGCCGGTTGGGCGCCATCGCAGGCGTGACCGAGATCACTTCGACCAGCACTGTCGGCAATGCCCGCATCACGCTGC
>CAWUOG010000542.1:0-2429 GCA_963923875.1 uncultured Alphaproteobacteria bacterium | reverse complement strand
AAGCACGCGCATGGCGTGCCCGCAAGGCAACAGTCAGGTGGATAACCGAATTGCCTCGCAGGGCTGGACGATGGCCGGTCCCCGTGGCGCCACGAAGTCGGCCCAGATGGCGTTGTGGTGCTCGATGATCTTGGTAGCCGGCAGGTGCGGGCGGTCGGCGCAGGTATGGCCGTCCGCGGGCACGATGGTCGGCCAGCCCCGGGCGAGGGCGGCGCGCACGGTGGTGTCGACGCAGTAGTCGGTGGCCCAGCCGGTGATGATCAGCCGGTCGATCGCCCGGTCGTGAAGCGTGGCGTCGAGCGTGGTGCCGAGGAAGGAATCGCACGCCGTCTTGCGAACGACGAGATCGGCAGGCTGTCGGTCGAGGGCGGGCCAGAGTTGCCAGCCGGGAGTGCCGGGCTGGAACGCATCGCCTGGTGGACCGTCATGCTGAACGAAGAGGACGCTGCCGCTTGCGGCGCGCACGGTGTCCGCCGGCCGGTTGATCCGCGCGATCGTGCCATTTGCATCGTGCTTGGGCGCCGCCGCCGCCTCGAAGGCCGCGGTCTGCATGTCGATGATGATCAGTCCGGGGTTCATGGCGCGGGCCGCGGACCGGTATACCGCGCGCGCGGGCGGATCAAGGCGCCGTGTGAGGCCTGTTCGATGGCGTGAGCGATCCAGCCCACGGTGCGGCCGAGCAGGAACATGGCCAGCGCTGAGTCCTTCGGTAGGCCGAGCACGCGCTCGAGGGTTACCGTCGCGAAATCGATGTTGGGCGGGGCGTCGGTGGCCCGCTCGCCCGCCGTCGCCACGCGCTCGGCGAAAGCCAGCGCTTCGGATCCCGTGCAGGACTCGCGCATGAGTTCGAACAGCACACGGGCGCGGATGTCGCCGTCGGGATAGAGCGGATGGCCGAACCCGGGCAGGCGGCGCTCGTTGCCGGCGCGCCGGGCCAGGACGGCGTCGAGATCGACGGAACTGCCCAGCGAGTCGAAGAGGTCGCGCACGTGCCGCGTCAGGCCGCCATGGCGTGGCCCGCTGATCGCGGCGAGGCCGGCCACGGTCGATCCGTAAAGATGGGCACCGGTCGAGGCCACGACCCGGGCGGCGAAGGCCGAGGCGTTGAACTCGTGATCGGCCGACAGCACCAGGGCGGCGCGAATGAGGCGTGCGCCGTCCTTCCGCACGTTCCAGGTGGACGCCAGTTGCTCGTGCACCGGCGAGCCCGACGGCAGCTGTCTGCTCACGGCAGCGGTCAGCAGGCGCAGAACGCGCACGCCGGTCTCCAACATCGAGGCGCGGTCGGTGATCCAGCTCGGGTGATCCCATCTCGCTGCGGCTGGCAGGAGGATCTGGCAACCGTCGACCGGCTCCAGGGTCTCGGCCGCCGCCCAGGCGCGGCGCAGCGACTCCGACATCGCCGGCAGATTGGTCGCGTTGAAGGGGCGGTCGTCGCTTTCCCACAGGAGCTGGGCGACCTCCTCGAGCGAGGCGCGGCGGGCAAGCTGGGTGGCATCATGGCCGCGGTAGAAGAGTCGGCCGTCCTGAATCAGGGTCAGTTCCGACTCGAGCACCGGCGTGCCGAAGTCGAGCGCGTTGGCCGCGATCGACTCGGCCTTGCGGCCGACGTCGCGGCGGCGCTTGAGGCGTGACACGTCGTCGGCGCGGTAGCGCCGCTCGCGTTGGCCGTTACTGCCTTCGGAGCGCAGCAGGCCTCGGCTCACATAGGCATAGAGGGTTGCGGCCGACACGCCGAGACGGCGCGCCGCTTCCTTGGAGGTCAACCATTCAGAAGGCACAGCATACTATTGATCAATTCAATCAATATTGACAATGGATATGTCTCGGCCGAGATGTGCCTCGAACAGCACCTCATGACGATGAAGGGGATCGCAATGCTGCAGACACGGGTGAACAGCGGCCTGGATGGCGTGATCGTGGCCGACACGGTGATGAGCGAGGTCGACGGCGAGGAAGGCCGGCTGGTGGTCCGCGGCCACCCGGTCGAGGAACTGGTTGCCACGCGCGGCTTCGAGGGCGTCGCGGCCCTGCTCTGGAAAGGCTACGCGGAGGGTGGTGGCGACGAGGCTGCGCTTAGGCAGGCGCTGGCGGCGGCTCGCGTGCGCGCCTTTGCCGACGTGCCACGACTGCTGATCGCGGCGAAGGGGCTTTCGCCGGTCGAGGGGCTGCGGGTCGGGCTCGCCATGCTGCCCGACAGCGAGGCGATGCCGCACCATTATGTGGTCTGCGGCGCCATGCCGGTCTTCCTTGCGGCCCTGCTCAGCGCCGCCAAGGGCCTCCCGCCCATCGCGCCCGATCCGTCGCTCGGCACGGCGCAGGATCTGCTGCGCATGATCCGCGGTCAGCGCGCCGGCGAAGTGTTCGAGAAGGCGCTCGACACCTACCTCGCCACCGTCGCCGATCATGGCTTCAACGCTTCGACATTC
>CAWUOG010000541.1:0-2433 GCA_963923875.1 uncultured Alphaproteobacteria bacterium | reverse complement strand
GTACATGGACTTTGCACGGGTATAGCGATGCGCAAGCTCTTCGCCGTCGTCAACGAGCGCGGCCCGCACTGGGACCGCGCAAAGTCCATGGAAGAGCATGCGGATTGGCGCGCGCATGCCAATTTCATGAACGGCCTGGTGGCCGAGGGATTCGTGTTGTTGGGTGGCCCTTTGGTCGGTACCGATGACGTGCTGCTGATCGTGCGTGGCGACAGCGAGGATGAAGTGCGAGGTCGCCTTGCCGAGGATGTCTGGGTGGTTAAAGGTCTGTTGCGTCAACGGCAAATTGCGCCCTGGTGGGGGCGATTGAGCGCTTTCGACGCCACTTGACGCACACAGGCGGCAAACCCACGTTTCATGGTGCCCGATTCGGGCGGGAGGCACTGTCATGCAGGCACAGGAACGCGAACTCATCGCCGGACTGTACGAGCGGTTGCGGCAATTCGAGTCCCAGGCGCGCGATCCGGAAGCGGAGCGGTTGATTGCCGAACTGGTGTCGCGTCAGCCATCGACGCCGTACCTGCTCACCCAGACCGTGCTGGTGCAGGAGGAGGCGTTGAAGGCTGCCCAAGCGCGCATCGCTGAACTCGAGGCAAAAACTTCCGGGGGCTCGGGATTCCTGGCCTCGGCGCCGAGCATCGGACCGTGGGGCGCGAAGCCTTCCTCCGCCGTGCCGCAGACTGTTGCGCCGCCCGCGCAGCCCCAGAGAGGGGCGGGGATGTTCAATCAGGCGGGCGGCGGTGGCGGATTCATGCGTTCCGCACTGGCCACTGCGGCGGGGGTGGCGGGAGGCGCGCTGCTGTTCGAAGGCATCCGCAGCATGTTCGGCCGCAACGAGGCGCAAGCCGCGCCGTTTCTGCCCAGCGAGCAATTAAGGCCGGCCGATCTTGCGCAGGACGACGGCGCAGCCGATGACTACGATACGTCCGACGACAGTTCCGGCTTCGACGGCGGCGGATCGGACGATCTCTGATTCCGCCTCGATCGTCGGCCAGCAAAGGGGGAGACATTGGCGACGATCGAACTACATACTTGGGGTACGCCCAACGGCCGCAAGATCTCGATCATGCTCGAGGAGTGCGGCCTGCCGTACAGCGTGCACAAGGTCGATATTTCCAAGGGCGAGCAGCACAAGCCCGAATTCCTGAAGATCAGCCCGAACAATCGCATTCCGGCCATCGTCGATCCCGATGGTCCCGGCGGCAAGCCGCTCAGCCTGTTCGAATCGGGAGCGATCCTGATCTACCTGGCCGAGAAGACCGGCAAGTTCCTGCCCAAGGATCCGGTGCATCGCTACAAGACCTTCGAGTGGCTGATGTGGCAGATGGGTGGTGTCGGCCCGATGTTCGGACAGGCGCACCACTTTCTGCGCGCGGCGCCGACCAAGATCGAGTACGGCATCAAGCGCTACGTCGACGAGGCCAAGCGCCTGTACGGCGTGCTCGACAGGCAACTCGCGGCCAACGCCTTTTCGGCCGGCGCCGAGTACACGATCGCCGACATGGCGATCTTTCCGTGGGCGGCTCGGCACGAGTGGCACACCGTCAATCTCGCCGACTTCCCCAACGTCAAGCGATGGTATGACACGATCAACGTCCGGCCCGCGGTGACCAAGGGCATGGCGGTGCCGTATCTCAATTAGGGCGGTCGTCGTTGCAGGGCTGTTGCTGCTGGGCGCCTGTGCCCAGCAGCTGGCGCCTGTCTGCGTGCCGCCGCTCAAGGCGGCGGTCCAGGTCGATCTCTATTTTGGGCGCGACACCGACAAAGGTGAGGTGAGCGAGTCCGACTGGGCGACCTTTCTCGCCGATGAGGTGACGCCGCGCTTCCCAGAGGGCTTGAGCGTCTTGGAAGTACAGGGACAGTACCGGGAACCTTCCGGGCAAATCATTCGCGAGCGGACGAAACTGCTGGTGATCGTCCAGCTCAATGCCGCGAATCAGCAGGGCAAGGTTGGTGAAATTGCCCGCGCTTACGCTAGGCGATTCGGCCAGCACAGCGTTTTTCGGGTCGAGCGGCCGGTCTGCGCTGGCGGCGTGATCTGAGCGGGAGGCTCTCCCGGATCCCGGGGAAAGTCCGGGCAAAATAGCGATGTCATCGGCATCAGCGGCTTCCCGCGGCCAGGGGGAAATAGCGGGGGAATTGGGAGGGTGTTCCGTCAGCCCAGCTGCTGGAGGAGCCCGATCGCGATGGCCGCGCCCAATGCCCACAGCAAGTTGAACTCGGTAAAGAGCACGAACAGGGCGGCACCGCCGGTGAGTGCGAGGCTGGTCCACCCGTGCGCGGACGCGTCGGTCATGATCCAGCCGCTGGCCAGGATCATGCCGATGGCGAGTGGCACCAGCCCGTCCTTCACGATCGCGAGCCAGCGCGTTTGCCCAGCGCGCAGCATCAGGCGGCTCGCGCCGAAGGCGAGCAGGCACGGCGGTACGGTCA
>CAWUOG010000540.1:0-2434 GCA_963923875.1 uncultured Alphaproteobacteria bacterium | reverse complement strand
CAGCCGGGACTGACCGCGCTGTTCGGCCGCTCCGGCTCGGGCAAGAGCACGCTGGTCAACATCGTCGGTGGCCTGATCCGTCCGCAGCGCGGCAAGGTGTCGGTCGACGGCCAAGTGCTGGTCGACAGCGAGCGCGGCGTGTTCGTGCCCGCGCATCGGCGCCGTCTCGGCTACGTCTTTCAGGACAGCCGGCTGTTTCCCCATCTCAGCGTGCGCCGCAATCTGCTTTATGGGCGCTGGTTCTCGCGCGGCGCGGATGGCGCGGCGAGCGACTTCGACGCCGTGGTGAGGCTGCTGGACATCGACCGGCTGCTCGAGCGGCGGCCGGACTCGTTGTCGGGCGGCGAGAAGCAGCGGATCGCGATCGGCCGCGCCCTGCTCGCCCGGCCGCGACTGCTGCTGATGGACGAGCCGCTGGCCTCGCTCGACGAGGCGCGCCGTGCCGAGATCCTGCCTTACATCGAGCGGCTGCGCGACGAGGCGGGCGTGCCGATCCTCTATGTCAGCCACTCAGTGGCCGAAGTGGCGCGCCTTGCCACCACCGTCGTGATCCTGACCGAGGGTGCGGTAACTGCGGTAGGTCCGGTGGCCGACATCCTGCCGCTCGCCGAGCCGGGCGATGGTGGCAGCGTACTCGATGCCGTCGTGACCGCCCACGACGAGGCCTTCAAGCTGACCTGTCTCGCGACGGCCGCGGGCGAATTGCAGGTGCCGCGTCTCGCGGCGCCAAAAGGCACGAAAGTCCGTGCCTACATTCGTGCCCGCGACGTCATGCTGTCGCTCGGGCCGCCGCAGGACATCAGTGCCCTCAACGTGCTGGCGGGAAAGGTCGAGCAGATCGTGCCGAGCGGCGCCCAGGCCGACGTCAGGTTGAACTGCAATGGTGCCGTCGTCATGGCCCGCCTGACCGCCAAGTCCGTGCACCGGCTGTCGCTGTCCCCGGGCATCGGTGTCTACGCCGTGATCAAGAGCGTATCCTTCGAGCGCAGCTAGGAGTCTCCATGCCGCACCTCAGCATCCGCATCGACTTCGACGAGGAAGGCCGGCTCGGTCCCGGCAAGGTGACGCTGCTCGAGCGAATCGCCCGGGAAGGCTCGATTTCGGCGGCCGGCCGCTCGATGAACATGTCGTACAAGCGCGCCTGGGAGCTGGTCTCCGAAATCAACGACAGCTTTGCCGAGCCCCTGGTCTCGGCCCAGACCGGCGGCAAGTCGGGGGGCGGCGCGGTGCTGACCGAACGCGGGCAGGAACTGATCCGTCATTACCGCGCCATCGAGCGCAAGGCACTTTCGGCCACTTCCGCCCATCTCCGGGCGCTCCAGGCGATTTCCCGCAAGGGCCGGCGCGCCTGACGCGCTATGCTCGGGCGATCAACGCCCGAGGCTCCGATGTCGTCGCTCCCGCTGCCGCTGCAACCCCGCTTCATCACACTGACCTTCGCCGTCATGGCGACCGTGGCCTTCGCCGCGGCATGGGCGGCGATGCCCTACTCGATCTGGCTGGTCATCGGATTCGCCGTCGCGGCCTTCCTGACGCTGGTCGGCATCCACGATCTCATCCAGACGCGGCACGCCATCCTGCGCAACTACCCGATCGCGGCGCACCTGCGCTTCATCTTCGAGGAGGTCCGGCCGGAGCTCCGGCAGTACTTCTTCGAGGGCGACAAGGACGGCACGCCGTTCAGCCGCGACCGCCGCGCCATCGTCTACCAGCGCGCCAAGATGGTCCTCGACGTGCGGCCGTTCGGCACCCAGTACGACGTCTATGCCACGGGCTACGAATGGATGAGCCACTCGATCGCGCCACGCCCGGTGTCGAAGGAGCCGTTCCGGATCATGATCGGCGATACGGAGTGCTCGAAGCCCTATTCGGCCTCGGTCTTCAACATTTCGGCAATGAGCTTCGGCGCGCTGTCGGCCAACGCCATCCGTGCCCTGAACGGCGGCGCCAGGCTCGGCGGCTTCGCCCACGACACCGGCGAGGGCGGCTACAGCCCCTATCACCGCGAGATGGGCGGCGACATCATCTGGGAGATCGGCTCGGGCTACTTCGGCTGCCGCAATCCCGACGGCACCTTCAATGCCGACAAATTCGCCGAGGCGGCGTCCAACGAGCAGATCAAGATGGTCGAGCTCAAGCTCAGCCAGGGCGCCAAACCCGGCCATGGCGGCGTGCTGCCCGCGCCCAAGGTCAGCCCGGAAATTGCGCAAACCCGCGGCGTGCCGGTCGGTGAGGATTGCGTCTCACCGTCCAGCCACAGCGCGTTCACGACGCCGGTCGAGATGATGAAATTCATCGCCGAGATGCGCCGGCTGTCGGGTGGCAAGCCGGCCGGCTTCAAGCTCTGCATCGGGCATGAATGGGAGTTCCTGGCGATCTGCAAGGCAATGCTCGAGACCGGCATCTATCCCGACTTCATCGTGGTCGACGGCAA
>CAWUOG010000539.1:0-2437 GCA_963923875.1 uncultured Alphaproteobacteria bacterium | reverse complement strand
CCGGCGCGGATCATGCCCTCGCCGAGCCGGGCCGAGGCGAGACTGTCGTTGTCCATCGCCCCTTTCCTAGAATACACCCTGGGGTAGCGGAAGCTGCCTGTCGCAAATTGCACAAGACCTGTCGCGATTTGTCATGCAAGGCCAACGGCCGCGGACTAGCTTGCGCCCCTCATCATCCGTGCGGCCCGCCGCGACCGCCTCGTTCGAAAGGACCCCCGATGAAGCTTTCCCGCCGCCTCGCGATGACTGCCGCCACCGGCAGCGCGCTCAGTGCCCTCGCCCTCAGTGGCGCCCGCGCCAACGGCGAGCCCTCGGTCGGCCTGTTCGAGGGTCTCGAGGAGTTCTGGCTGGCGACCGACGCCTATGTGTACGGCTATCCGCTGGTCACCATGGAAATGACGCGGCGCGTCATGACCAACGTCGCCCAGCTCGAGGGCACGCGCGGACCGATGGGGCAGTTCACCAAGCTGCGCCAGTATCCCGACGCGTCGTTCCGCGACGTCACCGCGCCCAACGCCGACACGCTCTACACCATCGCCTGGCTCGACGTGGCCAAGGAGCCGTGGGTGGTCAGCCTGCCCGATCTGCAGGGCCGCTACGCGCTGTTCCCGATGCTCGACGGCTGGACCAACGTCTTCCAGGTGCCGGGCAAGCGCACCACCGGCACGGGTGCCCAGACCTACGCCATCACCGGCCCGGGCTGGAGCGGCACGCTGCCGGCCGGCGTGGTCGAATACAAGTCGCCGACCGCCCTCGTGTGGCTGCTCGGCCGCATCTACTGCACCGGCACGCCGCAGGACTACGCCGCGGTGCACGCGCTCCAGGACCAGTGCAAGCTGGTGCCGCTCAGTTCGTGGGGCAAGGACTACACGCCGCCGCCGGGCAAGGTGGATCCCTCGATCGACATGAAGACGGCGGTGCGCGACCAGGTGAACCGCATGAGCGCGGTCGAATACTTCACCCTGCTCGCCGAGCTGATGAAGACCAACCCGCCGGCCGCCGCCGACGCCCCGGCGCTGGCGCGCTTCGCCCGGATTGGCCTGGTGCCCGGCCAGTCGTACGACGCGAGCAAGCTCAACGCCGACTTCGTCAAGCGCGTGCCGCAGGTCGCCTTCGACCGAATCATGCTGCAGTTCAAGGTCGGCGCGTCGGTCAAGAACATCAACGGCTGGATGTTCGACAGCGTGACCGGCCTCTACGGCACCGACTATCTCAACCGCGCCTTCGTCACCGCGATCGGACTGGGCGCCAACCGCATCCAGGACGCCGTCTATCCGACGTCGCTCAAGAGCGCGAGCGGCGACGACTACAGCGGCGCCAACAAGTACACGATCCACTTCCCCAAGGGGCAGCTGCCGCCGACTCGCGGCTTCTGGTCGATCACCATGTACGACGCCAACTACTTCTTCGTCGCCAACCCGATCAACCGCTACTCGATCAGCGCGCGGCAGAACCTGAAGGCGAACGCCGACGGCTCGGTCGACCTCTACATCCAGAAGGACTCGCCCGGCGCCGACAAGGAAGCCAACTGGCTCCCCGCCCCGGCCGGCAAGTTCATCCTGATGATGCGCATGTACTGGCCCGACGAAAGCCCGCCCTCGATCATCGACGGCACCTGGACGCCGCCGGCGGCGATCAAGGCGAGCTGACCAAAGGTTGCTGTATGGCGCCGCCCGCAAGGGGCGGCGCCTCTGGCGACGAGCAGCGGAAACATTAGACGTTCGGCCCGAGCGCATCGCCGTTTGGAAAGCAGGGAGTCGTCGGTCTAGGGCTGGGCTACGCTCTTGCCTGGCAAAAATGCCGTATTGGTAGCCGCCCCGTCTTCGCTCAGGATGATCTCCTCTTTCTCCATGGAGGGGGCCCTCGATGACCGTCAACATCACGCCGCTCACACCCGGCTTCGCCGGCGAAGTCGGGCCGATCGACCTGCGCAAGGTCCGGGATCGCGAGACGCTGGAGGCGATCCGGGCCGGCATGGACAGGTACGCCGTGCTGGTGTTCCGCGACCAGGATTTCACCAACGACGAGCAGCTCGACTTCGCGCAGCGCTTCGACGGCACCCTGCACGCCCGCACCTCGTCGGCGGCGATCAGCGGCAACCGCTTCGGCAACGAGGCGCTGGCCGACGTCTCCAATGTCGGCGCGGATGGCAAGATCCGGTCGGCCGACGATCGCAAGCGCGCCTCCGCCGTCGCCAATCGCCTCTGGCATACCGACGCCTCGTTCGTCGATCCGGCGGGCCGCTACTCGATGCTGTCGGCACGGGTGGTGCCGCCGGTGCGGGCCGATACCGAGTTCGCCGACATGCGCGCCGCCTACGATGCGCTCGACGCCGAGACCCGCGCCACGGTCGAGGGTCTGCGCGTCCACCATACGATCGTGCATTCGCGCCACGTGCTGGGCTTCGACTTCAGCGACGACGAAAAGGAGAAGCTGA
>CAWUOG010000538.1:0-2441 GCA_963923875.1 uncultured Alphaproteobacteria bacterium | reverse complement strand
TCCGGCACGATGAAGCCGCGGCCGGCGTCCGACGCCACCAGGAACTTGCGCCCGCCCTTCAGGACGGCGAGATCGACGATGTCCTGCTCGTTGCCGAGCTCGATCATCAGCCGGATCGGCTCGCCGTGGCCGCGCGCCCCCGGCAGCCTGTCGCAGCCCAGCGTGTAGAAGCGGCCGTTGGTGCCGAACACCAGGATCTTGTCGGTCGACTGGGCGTGCAGGAAGAACTTCTTCTCGTCGCCCTCCTTGTACTTGAGCTCCTCCGCCTGCTTGGCGTCGAGATGCCCCTTGGCGGCGCGGATCCAGCCCTTGGCCGACAGCACGATGGTGACCGGCTCGCGCTCGACGAAATCCTCGATCGCGTGCTCGATCTCGACCGGCGCGTCGGCGACCTCGGTGCGGCGCTTGCCGAGCGGGGTCTTCTGGCCGAACTTCGCCTTGGTCTCCTGAACTTCTTCGGCGATCTTGCCCCACTGCAGCTTCTCGTCCTTGAGCAGCGCCTTGAGGTCCTTGCGCTCGGCCGACAGCTTCTTGTGCTCGCCCCTGATCTCGAACTCTTCCAGCCGGCGCAACGCGCGCAGCCGCATGTTGAGGATCGCCTCGGCCTGGTTGTCGGTGAGCCCGAAGGCCTTGATCATCTTGGGCTTGGGCTCGTCCTCCTCGCGGATGATCTTGATCAGCTTGTCGAGGTTCAGATAGGCGATCAGGTAGCCTTCGAGGATCTCCAGCCGCCGCTCGATCGCCTCGAGCCGGAAGGTCGAGCGCCGGATCAGCACCTCGCGGCGATGGTCGAGCCAGGCCTGCAGCGCCTCGCGCAAATCCATCACGCGCGGCGTGTTGTCCTTGTCGAGCACGTTGAGGTTCAGCGGGAAACGGATCTCCAGATCCGTCATCTTGAAGAGCTGCTCCATCAGCAGCTCCGCCGGCACCTGTCCGGTGCGCGGCTCCAGCACGATGCGCACGTCGTCGGCCGACTCGTCGCGCACGTCTTCCAGGATCTGCAGCTTCTTGGCGTTGATGATCTCGGCGATGCGCTCGATCAGCTTGCCCTTCTGCACCTGGTACGGGATCTCGGTGATGACGATCCGGTACTGGCCGCGCGGCAGCTCTTCCTTGATCCAGCGGGCGCGCAGCCGGAACGCGCCGCGGCCGGTCTTGTAGGACTCGACCATCGACTCGCGCGGTTCGACCAGCACGCCGCCGGTCGGGAAATCCGGGCCCTTCACCATGTCGACCAGGGTGTCGATGCGCGCGTTGGGCGTCTTGATCAGGTGCAACAGCGCGTCGCACAGCTCGCCCGCATTGTGCGGCGGGATCGAGCACGCCATGCCGACGGCGATGCCGGCCGCGCCGTTGGCCAGCAGGTTGGGGAAGCCGCCCGGCAGCACGATCGGCTCGTCGGTCGAGCCGTCGTAGTTCGGGCGAAAGTCGACGGCGTTCTCGTCGATGCCGCCCAGCAACGCCTCGGCGACCGCCGTGAGGCGCGCCTCGGTGTAACGCATGGCGGCCGGGTTATCGCCGTCGATGTTGCCGAAATTGCCCTGGCCCTCGATCAGCGGATAGCGGACCGAGAATTCCTGCGCGAGTCGGACCAGCGCGTCGTAGATCGACTGGTCGCCGTGCGGGTGATACTGGCCGATCACGTCGCCGACCACGCGCGCGCTCTTCTTGAAGGCGCTGTTGGGGTCGAGCCGCAGCAGCCGCATGGCGTGCATCAGGCGGCGATGCACGGGCTTCAGCCCGTCGCGCACGTCCGGCAGCGACCGCGCCATGATGGTGGAGAGGGCATAGGACAGATAACGCTCGGAAAGCGCCTGCCCGAAAGCGACCGGCCTGACCGAGGCCAGGGGAACGACGTTGGTGCTGCGTTTCGCCATTTACCGGAACTGAGGGGTTTCAGGCCGCGATTCTGAGCCGCGACCGTGTCGTTATCGTTGGACCGATTCCATAAATCTCGCCCGGGCGGGAGGCAAGGGCTTGTTGTGCGGCCAAAACACGTGCCGTTCGAGGAAAAACCCCGTCAAATCGAGCCCTTGCCGCAGCTCCTCCGGATCGACCGGCAGCCCGCCGGTGGACAGAAACGCCGGCAGCGGCAGCAGCTTGCCCTTGTAGGGCTCGGCCGCCGCGCGCGAGACGGCGCGGCCGGTCTTGGGGGACACGAAGGCGAGATCTTCGGTCTCGCCGGTCGCCGCGCATTTCTCCAGATCCAGCCCGAAGCCCAGTTCCTGCAGCAGGCCCAGCTCGAGCCGGACATAGATCGCGGGCCAGCCCTCATGCCCCAGCGCCATCAGGAAGGCATGGAAGCCCTCGTACATCGCCGGATGCGGCTCGCGTTCGGGCAGCGCCTCGTCGACGATCGCGCAGGCCGCCGACAGCCCCGCCAGCTCGGCCGCGCTGTCCATCGCCTTGGCCGCGTGCGGCTCGCGCAGCTCGCCGCGATA
>CAWUOG010000537.1:0-2443 GCA_963923875.1 uncultured Alphaproteobacteria bacterium | reverse complement strand
GCCTCGACCGTGCCGTAGTTCTTGCGCAGGCCCTCTACTTTGACCATGGCGCCCTTCGCCATGCCGGCGCCCTTACTGGTCAACGCGCGCCTCCAGTCGGGCCGCCCACAGCGTCAGCGGATAGAGGATGACGAAATAGGCGATCGCCACGACCGAGTAGACCTCGAGCGGCCGGAACGTGTCGGAAACGATGATCGAGCCGGTGTACATCAGGTCGGGAATCGCCACGACGTAGAGCAGCGAGGTGTTCTTGAGCTGGATGATCGACTGGTTCACGAAGGGCGGCGTCATGCGCTTGATCGCCTGCGGCAGGATGATGTGCTGCATCAGCTCGATCCAGGTCATGCCGAGCGCGCGCGAGGCCTGCCACTGGCCCTTGTCGATCGAGATGATGCCGCCGCGAAAGATTTCCGTCGCGAAGGCGCCCATGTAGAGCGTGAGCCCGAGACCCGCGGCAAACCAGTCCGGCATCGTGACATCGAGCACGATAGGCAGCGCGAAGTAGAACCAGACGATCTGCACCAGCAGCGGCGTGCAGCGGAAGATCTCCACATAATAGTGGACCGGCAGGGTCACCCACTTGCTCTTCGACAGCAGAAGCATGCCGCAGGCGATGCCGATCACCATGCCGCCGAAGATGGTCCCTACCGAGTAGGCCATCGTCACGCCCAGCCCCTTCATCCAGAGATGCAGGTAGTTGGGGACGAGGCTGAAATCCCACTTGTAGGCGGCGAGGACGAATTCGACGGTCACGGCGCCGGCCTCAGAACCGGTCCGGTCGGAACGGTGCGAGGTCGACCGATGCCGGCTTGCCGGTCGCCAGCTCGGCGATCAGCTTGCCGGTGATGCCGGCCATGGTGAGGCCGAGATGGTCGTGCCCGAAGGCGAAGTAGACGTCGCGGTGCCGCGGCGAGCGCCCGATGACCGGCTTGGAATCCGGATGCGAGGGCCGGGGCCCCATCCAGCGCGAGGCCGGCTCGCCCTTCAGGCCGGGCAGGAGCGCCCTCGCATGACGCATCACGATGTCGGCGTTACGCATGTCGGGATCGGCGTCGGGCGCGGCGAATTCGGCCATGCCTGAGGCACGGATGCCCTCATGCATGTCGGCGAGCGAGATGCTGCGGTCGACCGACGTGATGGCGCGGCGCAGGCCGAAGCCCGGATTGCCGAACATGACGTGATAGCCACGCTCGGCTTCGAGCGGCACGCGCGTACCGAGCTGCGCCGCCAGAGGCCGCGACCAGACGCCCGCCGCGATCACCACGGCCTCGACGTCGAGCGGGCCCTTGTCTGTGACGATCTTTGCCGGACCCTCCGCGCCGACTTCGAAGCCGCGCGCTTCCGCGTTCACGATCTCGCCGCCGCGGCGCACGAAGTCCCTGGCCAGCGCGTCGCACAGGCGCCAAGGGTCGATGGTGCGGTGCACGTCGGGCAGCGACACGGCCTTGACGACGCTCTGGGCCAGCGCAGGCTCGATCTGGCGCGCCTCGTTGCCGTCCAGGATGTCCATATGCACGCCATGTCGGCGGCGCAATTCCAGGCCGTAGGCCGCCCCCTCGAAGGCCGCCTCGCTCTCGAAGGTCATCAGCAGCCCGTCGCCCTTCACCCATTGCTGGGCGCCGGCGCCCTCGATCAGCGGTGCATAGCCTTCGTGCACCTTGAGCAGCAGCGAGTTGCGGGCGGCGGCGATCTCCTCGACCCGTTCACGGCGGGAATTGGAGATCGAACTCAGGAACCACGGCAGCGCGCTCGGCACATGTCCCCAGCGCAGCTTTAGCGGCGATTCCGGGTCGAGCAGCATCTTCGGCACCTTCTTCAAGATGCCAGGCATCGAGAACGGCACGCACGAGGCGGTACCGAAGCTGCCGGCATTGCCGAACGAAGCGCCGCGCCCCGGCTCGCCCTTTTCGACGAGCCGGACCCTGAAGCCTTCACGCTGAAGGTAAAGCGCGCAACAGACGCCGACCAGGCCGGCGCCTATCACGGTGAACGACCTGGACATCAGTTCGGCGAGAACGAAACCGTTGCCGGCACTTCCAGTCCATCCTTGGAGAGCGCCTCGCGCATGCGCCGCTCGTTGTGGCCGAGCAGGATGTTCCACTCCGACCACTTGTCGAGGAACTTCTGCCAGCGCTGGTCTTCCTCGTAACGCAAGCCGATATATCCCGGCAGCGCCACACGCGGCTTGGGGTTCATGAAGTCGCCGAGATCCGGGTTCTTCGACTTCATCACCATGCTCGCCAGCACGGTCGTGGTGAAGGCGTCGGCTCGGCCCGACGAGACGGCGAGCGCGACGTCGGCAATCAGCTTGAACTCCACGCGTGTCGCCTTGGGCGCCATCTTGCGCAGCAGCAGCTCATCGGAAGTACCGGTCATGACAGCGACCTTCACCTTGGGGTCGTTGTAGTCGGCCCAGTCCTTGCCCTTGAAGTTCTTGCTGTTC
>CAWUOG010000536.1:0-2445 GCA_963923875.1 uncultured Alphaproteobacteria bacterium | reverse complement strand
CGAAGGGCGGGTCGTAACCCTCCTTCTTCATCGAGACGCCGAGTGTGCGGCTCATAACCGCGACGTCGGCGGTGGTCGAGCCCGACATCTCGGAGAAGAACATGCTGAAGACGGCCACGACCTGGCTGAGGCCGCCCTTCATGTGGCCGACCAGTGAGAGAGAGAGGTTGATCACACGCTGCACAACGTTGGCCGAGCTCATCAGCTCGCCGACAAGCAGGAAGAAGGGAATGGCGAGCAGCGCCTCCGAGTCGACGCCGTCGAACATCTTCTGGACGAGGGCGGCGAAAGTCACGTCGGTGAAGGCCGCGCCGATCATCGTGCCGGCGATCAGCGAGAATGCCACCGGCACTCCCATGTACCCGAAGAACAGGAACAGGAAGGTCATCAGCAGCAAGACCATGGTCGCGCTCATATCGGGCTTTCCAGTCTTGCCGCCTTGTCCTCGGGGGACTCTTCGAAGCCGTGCTTCCAGCCGTTGACCAGCTGCTCGAAGGCGAACAGCGCGACCAGCGCACCGCAGATCGGGATCGCGGCGTAGAGCGAGGCGATGGGGGTCATCGACGGCATGCGGAAGCTGCCGAAGCCGCGCAGGAAATTGACGTAGCCGAACCACACCAGGAACAGGCCGACGGCGATCACGACCACGCGGATAAAGGTCTCGATGATCAGGCGCGGCCGGCCGGTCATCGAATCGCCAATCGCCGCCAGGTAGAGGTGATCGTTGCGTCGCGTCGCCACTGCCGCGCCGATGAAGATGCCGTAGATGAAGAAGGTCGAGGTGACCTCCTGCAGGAACAGCCACGGCCGTCCGATTTCGCGCGTGACGATGTCGAGGATCACCGAGGTGCAGAAGGCGGCGAGCGTGAAGCCGCACAGCATCATCAGGAGCGATTCCAACCAGTCCAGCGACCGCCACTTGAGCTGTCGCTGGCGTTGAAGGACGAGCGACTGCTCGTTGTCCGCCATACTACGCTACCTGTACCCGCTACACAGATCAGGATCGGATTACTGCATCGCGCTGATCTGCTGCTGGATCTTGGCGGCGTGCGGCCCGAGGTCCTTGGCCATTTTCTCGAGGTAGGGTTGCGCCACCTTGACGAAGCCCGACTTGTCGACGCCATCGACGATCTTGACGCCCATTCCCTTGAGCTTGACCGCCGATTGCTTCTCGAGCTCGAGTGCCTTGCCGGGCTCGATCCTACCGACTTCGTCGGCAGCGGCCTGCACCCAGCCCTTCTGCTCGGCCGTCAGGCTCGACCACAGCTTGTCGCTGATCCAGAGCATGTTGTTGTTGGCCTCGTGCTCGGTCATCGACATGACCGGCGCCACTTCATAGTGCTTGTTGACCTGGTAGACGTTTACGCCGTTCTCGGCGGCGTCGACCACGCCGGTCTGCAGCGAGGTGTAGACGTTGCCGAAGGGCATGTGGACGATCTGCGCGCCATAGGCCGGGAACATCGTATCCTCGGTCGGCGTCGCCTGAACGCGGATCTTCCAGCCCTTGATGTCGTCGATCTTGGTCACCGCCTTCTTGGAATAAATGTTGCGGAAGCCGAGCGTCAGCAGAGTGAGGACGTGCGCGCCCTGTACGGTCTCGTCGATCATCGCGCGAACCGACTTGGCGACCTCCGGGCTGGCGATCGCCTTCTTGAGGTGATCTTCGTTTCGGAAAAGAAAATGCAGCGACATCACGCCGGCCTGCGGGCTGAGCGTCGCGGCATTGGCGGAGGCCGAAAAGCAGAACTCGATGTCGCCGGCTTTCACCAACTGCAGCACCTGCGGCTCCTGGCCGAGCTGAGCGCCGGGATACTGGTCGATGATCATTTGGCCCTTGCTCAATTCCTTGAGCTTGTCGGCAAAGATCAGGCCACCGACGTGATAGCCGGTGCCGACGGGCTGGTCGTAGGCGAGTTTGTAGTGCTTTGCTTGGGCCGACGCGTTGCCGGCGATCAAGGCCGCTGCAGAGGCTGTGCAAGCGAGAAGCGCCACGCGGCGCGCGATTCCGTTGAGCATCGTTCACTCCCTTTCGAGCGACCTCTCGGGATCGCTTCAATTGACGCGACAGTGGCAGCACTTAGGTTGTCCGACAACTTCTGAGTTGCACCTCTGCAATCTGAAATTGCAGTCGATGCGCTATTCGACTTCGAGGTTCCAGAACTCCGGGACAGAAGCCTCTCCACCCGGTCGAGTCAGGCGGCCTTGCCGCCGGCCAAGCCCGAGGGCGGTTCGTCGCGTGGCATGTATTCGGGGGTCGGAGATAGAGGACGCGCTCGCCGGGCTTCCACTCGTCGCGCTTGAAGATGAATGGGCCGGGGCCGTGTCAAACTGTTGTGGGCGGCGTCCAAGTGGTCTCTTCGTCGAGCGGGTAGACCGGGCGCGGCAGGCCGTTCCAGTTGAAGTTCGCCAGCACCGGTGAGGTAAGGCCAGGGCAATCGACCTCGT
>CAWUOG010000535.1:0-2445 GCA_963923875.1 uncultured Alphaproteobacteria bacterium | reverse complement strand
AGCACCATTCCAACATCGTCCCTTGGCAGCTCCTGCGGGCGAGGGCGGGTATCGAGATCGACATCCTCCCGGTAACGGAAGATGGCCGGATCGATCTCGGCCAATTGCCCCGATTGCTGACGCCCAGGACGAGGCTGGTGTCGGTGGCGCACGTTTCGAACGTCACCGGTGCATTGGTCGATGTAAAGATGGTGGTTGACGCTGCAAAGATGACCGGAGCCAGGGTGATGCTGGATGGAGCCCAGCGTGCACCGCATGGCCCGATCGACCTGCCGTCGCTGGGCGTCGACTTCTACGTGTTTGCCGGTCACAAGGCCTACGGTCCCAATGGTATCGGGGCGCTTTGGGCACGGCCTGAGTTGCAGGAGGCCATGCCACCGTTCCATGGCGGCGGCTCTATGATCGGCCGGGTGACCTTCGCCGAGACGACATGGGCGCCGCCGCCCCGCCGCTTCGAGGCCGGCACGCCGCCGATCGGACCGGCGATCGGGCTGGGGGCGGCTTGCCGCTGGATGCGCGGGCTGGATTGGGCCGGCGCGCACGAGCACGAGATGGCGCTGGTGCAGCGGGTGATGGATGGACTGCAGACGGTCGACGGCGCCCGGCTGTTCGGGCCGGCCGGCTTGCAGAATCGCTATCCTGTCGTGTCGTTCACTCTGGAGGGCGTGCACCCGCACGACGTGGCGCAGATGCTGGACTCGTTCGGGGTGGCAGTCCGGGCGGGGCACCACTGCGCCCAACCCCTGATGGACCACTTCGACCTCGACGGCACGACCCGCGTGTCGATCGCGCCCTACAACGACAACTCCGACATCGACGCGCTTCTCGCCGGTGTCCGCCACGCCGCGAAGACCCTTCGATGAACGACCAACTCTACCAGGACAGGATCGTCGCCCTGGCCAAGGCGAAGACGGGCTCGGGAAAGCTCGCCAGTCCGACCAAATCGGCGCGCCGCGACAATCCTCTGTGCGGCGACCGGGTGACCATGGACGTGCGGCTGGAGAACGGCCGTATCGCCGAGGTCGCACATCAAGTGCGTGGCTGTCTGCTGTGCCAGGCTTCCGCGTCGGCTCTGGCTTCGGTCGCAGTCGGCAGGGATTCGGCGGCTATCGCGCAGCTGCGCCACGAGGCCGAGCGCGCGCTCGGACGCGAACCGGGAGCAGCCGCCGCACCTTTCGACGCCTTCGCTCCCGTGGCCGCGCACAAGTCGCGGCAAGATTGCGTGCTGCTGCCGTTCGAGGCCTTGAAGGACGCTCTCTCGTAGATTCGTCCACGTCTCGCCGCGCTTGTGTCACACTCGCCGCGCAGGTTTTGCTGGCGCACCAGGGTGCGTCTCGAACGGGAGAGGCTTCATGAAGAGACTGCTGATCGTCGCCTTGGCGGCTGTCCTGGCATTGCCCGGGCTTGCCGTCGCGCAGGACCTGGTTCTCAAACGGGTCATGCTGTCGTCGGGCGGCCTGGGCTATTTCGAATACGAAGCCTCGGTCGAAGGCGACGCGGTGCTGAAGCTGACGGTGGCGCTGGAGCAGGTCGACGACGTGCTGAAAAGCCTGGTCGTCTATGACGACAAAGGCGGGGTCGGCGGCCTCAGCCTGCCGGGGCGGGAGCCGCTGAAGCAGGCCTTCAAGGACCTGCCCTTCGACGAGGAGGCGTTGGCCTCACCGGCCTCGCTGCTGGCGACACTCAAGGGCGCGCAGATCTCGGTCGGCGGCGGTCGCGCGATGTCCGGGCGGGTGGTTTCGGTCGAGCCGGAAACGGCCACCACGAACGACGGCAAGACCACGATCCGCCGGACGCGGGTTACGTTGCTCACCGATCGTGGCCTGCAGCAATTCATTCTCGAGGACGCCGAGAACCTGCAATTCGCGGAGGCCGCCCTGCGCGACAAGATCGGGCAGGCCCTCATGGCGATCCAGGCCAACCGCGCCAGGGAAGCACGCACCATCGACCTGTCGGCGCGCGGGCAGGGCAAGCGCACCATTCGCGTCGCCTACATCGTCGAGGCTCCGGTCTGGAAGGCGTCCTACCGCATGACCCTGCCGGGCGACAACGCTGCGCGCGCGGGCCTCCAGGGCTGGGCGACGGTCGAGAACCTCAGCGGCCAGGACTGGAAGAACATCGAACTGACCCTTGTGTCGGGCCGGCCCGTCGCCTTTCACCAGGCATTGTACGAGGCCTATTACGTGACGCGGCCGGAAATCCCCGTCGAAGTCGCCGGCCGGCTGATGCCGAACGTCGATCGGGGTGGCGTACGCCTTCGCGAGGCCGCACCACCGCCACCACCGCCAGCGCCGGCTCCAATGCCGTCGAACCAGAAAAGCATGTTCCAGGAACGCTCGGCCAGCGCACCCGCGATGATGCCACCGCCGGCCGCCGCGGGGGCCGCCGATCAGTTCGAGGCGACCGATGCCGCCACACAGGTCGTGTTCAGGTTCCCGCGCCCGG
>CAWUOG010000534.1:0-2445 GCA_963923875.1 uncultured Alphaproteobacteria bacterium | reverse complement strand
GCGCTGGCGCCTTCGCCGCTCGACCCTTCCGCCAATCATTCGACACGCGCCGCGCCGCGCCCGCTGCCGCCCTATGTCGCGCGCATGGAGGAGCGAACGTCGTCGAGCGCCTTCGTCAATCCGGCCGACACTTACAATCGCGCCCGCGTTGCCGACAACTATCTCTGGCAGGTCGTGCGCAAGCTGGTCGGCTACAAATACCAGGCGCCCGGCGTCGACGTCGACGAAGCGGTCACGGTGGTGCGCGTCATCATCGGCCGCGACGGTCGCCTGCTCGACGTTCAAATCGCCCAGTCGAGTGGCATCCCGCAGATCGATGCCGGTGTGATAGGCGGCGTGCGCCGCGGTTCGCCCTATGCCCCGCTGCCGGACAGCATCCAGGGCGCCAGCGCGACTTTTTACCTGCCGCTGGTCTCGGTGAACCGCCAATAGGGGATGGTTGCGCCGTCCCGGCGCCCGCTTCTTCGTGGTAATGGAACTGTCATGTCAGGCACCCCGCCCCCTGCCGCCCGTGCGCCCGTCGTCGATGGCCGGCGATTGCGCAGCGAGCGCACGCGGCAGGCCATCATAGACGCCTATCTCGGGCTGCTGCGGCAAGATCCGTCGATCCCGACGGCGGCCCAGATCGCCAAGGCGGCCGGTTACTCCGTGCGCTCGATCTTCGAGCGCTTTGCCGATCTCAATGCGCTTACGCTGGCCACCGCCGACTACGCCATCCTGCAGGCACAGGCCGAGTCCCAGGCCCGCGACGTCGACGCCGACCGCGCCACCCGGATCAGGAGCCATGTCCATATCCGTGCCGCAGCCTGCGAGAAGTGGTCGCCGCTGTGGCGCGTGCTGATGGCGACCCAGCAGGAAGTCGTCGAGTTGCAACAGCGAATCGTACTGGCACGCTACGCCAACATCGAACGCATGAAACTCATGTACGCCCGTGAACTCGCCACCCTCGACGAGGCGACTCGGCAGCGCCTGCTGATAGGTCTCGCTACCCTTGTGAGCTTCGAGAGCTGGGATCAGATGCGCGATTGCTACAAGCTTTCGATGGAAGATGCCGAGGCGACGTGGATTGCCGCGATCGACGGCATGTTGCCGGTGCCCCCCTGAAGATGTCGCGGACCGGCCATGACATCAACGACAATGGATTCAACGTTCTGCTGGCGGTCCCGGGGGCTTTTGCCAGGGCCAGCGGCCGCTGACCTCGAGTTCCAGAGCGAAGCTCAACAAGGTTCGGATGGCGACGATCACGGCGAGTACGCCGAGATTATGCAGGGTCGGTTCGACCGCCACGGTGCCGATAATGTCGGCAATCACCAGGAATTCGAGCCCGAGCAGGATCGCGCGCCCGAGGTCGGCCCGCAGTTCGTGATATGATGCGCCAAAGCTCATGCCTCGGATCAGCCGGACGACGAAGGCAACGCACGCCAACGCGCCGCCTGCCACCAGCACGACGATACCCGCCAACTCCGCGATGTGTCCTGCGATTGAAGCGATGTGGTCGATCTGCATGACCCCCATACTAGCTTGATTGCACGAACCTTACTTTGCCGGCATCGCCCAGCGCGGCTGCCGCCAGAATCAAACGACAGAGGCGAATATTCATTCCCGTCGACCGATCGCGAGGGCGGGTACTGCGCTCCTGCTTCCAGTCGTGAAGCAGGCCGTGGAAGGAGCAGAAGAGAAAACGGCGGCGACCACTGCTGGTCGCCGCCGTCGATTTCCTGCCCAGTCCTCTGGGCCGGCTACTGGCGCTTCGGCAGCTTCGCCTGTTCGGCAAGGATCGCCTTGTCGATCACCGCGAACAGATGTGCGTCGGGCGAAAGCGTACAGCCGCCACGGACCAACATGGCGAGCTGGGCGCCGCGCTCGTCTTCAGGAATCGTCACGCCCCGAAAGCGCGCCGAAAATTCCGCGAGGAAGTAGCCAATTCGCTGGCGGGCCTCAACCGGCAGGGCGTGTGCCTCGCGGCAAGTCACGAACACCGCCTGCTCGAAGGCGATGGCAACGGCTTGGGCCTGGCTCTGGCTCGATGCCGGGCTTTGTGTCGTCTGAGCCTGGGCTGAAGGAACGAGGCCAAGCAGCAAGCCGGCGATAGCGAGAAGGCGCTTCATATTCGGCTCCCTTAGTTCTTGTTGCCGATCGCACTGCCGGCAACGTAGCCGACCGCACCGCCGATCAGGCCGGCGCCAAGCACCGTGCCGAACGACCCTCCGGCGACCAGGCCGATGCCGGTGCCCAGTGCGCCGCCGGCAATGGCGCCTTTTTCACCGGTGGACATCGGCTTGTCGCAGCCGGCGAGCGCCACCGCAGCAGCGATAATGAGTGCAGTTTGTCGAATGAACATGGTTCTCCCTCTTGGCGGCAAAGCCACTTTGGGCTTGCCGAAGACAGCTTGCAATCGGTTGCGCGTGCATAACCGGTGCGGCAGGTCGGCGCCCGGGGAGATGA
>CAWUOG010000533.1:0-2447 GCA_963923875.1 uncultured Alphaproteobacteria bacterium | reverse complement strand
GTCCTGACCTACGAACAGGGCAAGAAGGACGCAAAGACCTGGGCCGACTATATCAATGTCGGCATGGAGCACGGTGCCTTCGACATGACGGGCCTCGAAGCCTACATGCGCGGGCTCGTCGACGGCGGGCCGACCAACTCCGGTCATCGCGCCCCGACGGTGATCGTGGAAGCACCGGTCAACGGCATCGACGGGCCGAACGTCGCCTTCAACGCCTGGCAGTTCCGCCAGATTCTGGCGCGCGGCGTCCACGGCATCCTGTTGTGTCAGGCCGAAAACGCGGACGCGGTTCGCGAATTCGTGCGAGCCTGCCGCTTCCCGCATCACAAGATTGGCGTCGACAGGCTCGGCATCGGCAGTCGCGGCCGAGGCTCGGAGCCGACGGCGGCGCCGATCTGGGGCATCGACCAGACCGAGTATTTCGAACGCTGCGAGCCGTGGCCGCTCTCGCCGAAAGGCGAACTCTTGCTCGGTGTAAAGATCGAGAGCCCGCCCGGCGTCAAGAATTGCGAAGAGATCTTGGCGGTGCCTGGATTGGGTTTTGCCGAGCTGGGACCGGGCGATCTCGGTCTGTCGCTGGGCTACACCACCCTGCAGCGGCGACCCTATCCGGCCGAGATGGAAGCGGCGCGCGCCAAGGTCTTTGCCGCCTGCCGCAGGAACAAGCTGGCCTTCCTCGAGGGCCAGCGGCCGGACACCATCGTCGTGGCCCTCGACGAGGGTGTGCGCGTGATTGCCGGTCACAACCCCGAAGTGGCCAAGCTCGGGCGCGCGCATCAAAAGCGCGCCATGCCGGTCTGACGGATGGCAAAGTCTCCTCAAGTCGCAAACGCGTCCTTGGCCGACGTCCTTCGGGCATTGGCCTCAGGCCGAACCACCGCCAGTGCGCTCACACGCGCCTATCTCTCGCGCATCAAGGCCCTGGACCGGGCGGGCCCGAAGCTCAATTCGGTGCGCGAGATCAATCCGGACGCATTATCGATCGCCAGGAGCCTCGACGAGGTCAAGCCTTCGACGAAAAGACCGCTCGCGGGTGTGCCCATCTTGCTGAAGGACAACATCGCCACCGGCGACAAACAGCACACCACAGCGGGCTCGATCGCATTGAAGGATGCACGCGCCCGCGACGATGCCACCCTGGTGAAACGGCTCCGCGCAGCCGGCGCGGTAATCCTCGGCAAGGCAAACCTGACCGAGTTCGCCAACATCCTCGCCATCGACATGCCGTCTGGCTACAGCTCGATCGCCGGCCAGGTAAAAAATCCGTACGTCCCCGATCTGCTCGACAAGCGTGGCATCCCTATCGTCCTGCCGGGCGGATCGAGCGGCGGTTCCGCCGTATCGGTGGCCGCAGGCTTGTGCGCGGCGGCGATCGGCACCGAGACCTCCGGTTCCCTGCTCAGTCCCGCCACCCAGAATGGCCTGGTGACGGTGAAGCCCACGGTCGGCCTGATCAGCCGCGCCGGCGTGATCCCGATCTCGCACAGCCAGGATACGGCCGGCCCCCTCACCCGCACCGTTGAAGATGCCGCAATTCTGCTGAACGTTCTGGCGGCCCGCGATCCGCGTGACCCCGCAACGCGCGCACTGAAGCGGCCTGCCGATTACTCCCCCCATCTCGACAAGGACGGCCTGAAAGGCGTCCGCATCGGCCTGCCGTCCGACCCGCACGATCCCCTGAACGACATCTATTTCGGCAAGCTGCCGCAGCGCTCGAACGCGGTGATGGCGCGGGCCATCGAGGTGATGAAGGATCTCGGCGCCACCATCGTGCGCGCCAACATCCCGACCGCCGGCTGGATTGGCGGCCCGGGTACGACCATGAACGTTCTCAACACCAACCCGCTCAGCCCGCGCAAGGGGCAACTCGGGACGCCGCCGATCGTGTTCCTTTACGAGTTCAAGCGCGACTTGAACCTCTACCTGCGGGACTGGGCGGTCGGCACGAGGATGAGAACCCTGGCCGACATCGTCGCCTACAACGCCAGACATCCGAAGAAGGCCCTGCGCTTCGGCCAGGATCTCGCCCTCGCCGCCGAGGCAACGCGCGGAGATCTGTCGGAACTGGAATACCGCTCGGCGCGGGCGATGGATCTGCAGTCCGCGAAGACCCGTGGCCTGGACGCCTACTTCAGGCGGCACAAACTCGATGCCGTTATATTCCCGGGTGCGCTGGGGTGTGCCATCGCCGCCAAGCCGGGGTACCCAAGCGTGCAGGTCCCAGCCGGATTCACGTCGGGTGTCGAGCACAGCCGGACGCCACCCTACCCGATCGGCCTCACTTTCACGGGCCCGGCCTGGAGCGAGGCTCGCCTGTTGCGCTTTGCTTACGCTTACGAGCAAGCTTCCGGCGCCCGGCGGCCGCCATCGATTTAGGGAGAGTAGAAAATGAAGTTCGGCATCACGATGTTTCCGACCGATTACTCGATTGCGCCCCAGGAGCTGGC
>CAWUOG010000532.1:0-2450 GCA_963923875.1 uncultured Alphaproteobacteria bacterium | reverse complement strand
CCTCGTCGTTCATGGCCGCGCGCACGGCGGCGAGCCCGCGCTCCTGCACCAGCGCTTCGTGGCGGACGAGGAACTTCTCGACCTGCAGCGGATAGTAGGCGAGCGATTCGGTCGCGGTATCGATCGCGGTCAGGCCGCCGCCGATCACCACCACGGGCAGGCGGATCTGCAGGTTGGCAATCGAGTCCTTCTTGGCGGCACCGGTGAGCTGCAGCGCCATCAGGAAGTCCGACGCCGCGCGCACACCGCGCGCCAGTCCGTTGGGCAGATCGAGCACGGTCGGCTTGCCGGCTCCTGCACACAGCGCCACGTGATCGAAGCCCATGGCGAAGGCGTCCTCGACGGTCACGGTTCCGCCGAAGCGCACGCCGCCGAACATCGAGAACTGGCCGCGCCGCTCGAGCAGCAGACGCACCAGCTTCAGGTAGTTCTTGTCCCAGCGCACCGTGATGCCGTACTCGGCGACACCGCCGAAGCCCGCCATGGCGCGCTCACCAAGATCCTCGCGCAGACTGTCGATGTCGCGCACGGCCTCGAACGCCACGCGCGCGCCGTCGGCCTTCACGCCGGACTGGGTCTGCGGCAACGGCTCGATCTTGAGGCCGTCGATGCCGACCACGGTATGGCCGTCGTTCATCAGGTGATGGGCGAGATTGAATCCCGCCGGGCCGAGGCCGACGACCAGCACGGAACGGCCGGTGGCGGGACGCGGGATCGGCCGGCGCAGATTGAGCGGGTTCCAGCGAGTCAGCAGCGAATAGATCTCGAAGCCCCAGGGCAGGCCGAGCACATCCTTGAGCGTACGCGTCTCGATCTGGGGAATGTCGACCGGTTCCTGCTTCTGGTAGATGCAGGCCTTCATGCAGTCGTTGCAGATGCGATGGCCGGTCGCCGCCAGCAGCGGATTGTCGACCGCCGCGATCGCCAGCGCGCCGACGGAGAAGCCCTCGCTCTTCAGCAGGTTCATCTCCGAGATCTTTTCCTCGAGCGGGCAGCCGGCCAACGTGACGCCGAACGGCGACTTCTGGAAGGCGCCGGTCTTGCGGTCCTTGAGACCCTTGGAGCAGCTGTCCTTGCCCTGGTTGTGGCACCAGATGCAGTAATTGGCGTGGTCGAGCGCGCGGGCGGCATCGAAGCCCTCGTCGGTCAGCGCGAAGCCCTCGCGGTGACGCAGCATCGGCCGCGGCAGCTTCATGCGCGTGATGCCGTCGACCATCTCGGTCTCGATCGGCACCAGATGCTCGAAGTCGAGCTTGTGCGGCACCTTGAACAGCGGCCCGTCGCGGTGCCGCCTCTTGCCGTCGGGGCTGTGCAGCGCCCAGGCGGCATACTTCGCCAGCGCCTCGACCTCGGGTGTCGGCTTGTCGACCTTGAACTCGGCGCCGACCAGGCCGCGCACCTTGACGGCGAAGGCGAGTTCCCACGCCTCGACACCGTCGGACGGATTGGCGCCGACATCGACCGCGGGCTCCGCGCCCACCGCATCGGGCTTGATCGCGCGCGTGACGTAGCGCTGCACGAACAGCCGCTTGCAGTCGTAGAGCGGCGCGAACTTCGAATCGCGGCCGCGCAGGCCGGCGACGTCGCCCGAGATGCCGAACAGTTCGCCGACGAAATCCTCGAGCGGTCGCGCCACCTCGATCAGCAGGTTGGACTCATCCTTGGCCGCCAGCGACTCCGGCGCGGTGCGCGCCGCCATCAGACGGGCGTGCACGTCGGCATTCGCCGCCTTCAGCCAGGCGGCGAATGCCGCGTCGAGGCGGCTGAGGCCCTCGCGGTCATAGAGGTCGTTGAAGCTCAGCCCGAAGGAGAGCGTGGGCGCGGTCATTCTTGGAATATCCGGATACAGCGAGGGGGGATTGTTCGTGCACGAACCGATTAAAGGGGCCCGCCGCGCAACACAAGGCCAGAGCATCCCCGGGCTTCGCGACATTTATGCCTGATGACGGGACCCCCGCCGTCACGCATGGTCCGGCACTCATGCAAGCTGGAACCGCCGTACGCAACTGGCTGGCCGTCGTGGCCGCCATGATTTTTTTCATGATCGTACTCGGCGCGCTGACGCGACTTACCGAGTCGGGTCTGTCGATGGTCGAGTGGCGGCCGATCACCGGCTGGCTGCCGCCGATCGGCGATGCGGCGTGGCAGGCGGAACTGCAGAAGTATCTTTCCTCGCCACAGGGCCGGATGGTGAATCGGCATTTCACCGTCGGCGAATTCCAGCAGATCTTTTGGCTCGAGTACCTGCATCGCCTGTGGGGCCGCCTGATCGGCGTCGCGTTAGCCCTACCGCTCGCCTGGTTCTGGCTGCACGGACAGCTCTCGCCCCGGCTCAAGCCGCGCCTCGTCGCCCTGCTCTTCCTGGTCGGCCTGCAGGGCGCGCTGGGCTGGGCGATGGTCGCGTCGGGCCTGGTCGACCGGCCGTCGGTCAGCCACTACCGGCTGGCCGC
>CAWUOG010000531.1:0-2456 GCA_963923875.1 uncultured Alphaproteobacteria bacterium | reverse complement strand
TCGAGAAGGACGAGCCGCGTCTCTATCCGCTGATCTACTGGCCGATCACGGCGACCCAGCCCACGCTGTCGCCCAGGGCGTCGGCGGCGCTCGACCGCTACCTGCGCACCGGCGGCATCCTCTTTATCGACACGCGCGATCAGCAGATGACGTTCGACAAGCAGGCCGGCGGCAATCCCGACCTCAAGCGGCTGCTGGGCGGCATCGAGACGCCGCCGCTGGTCACCATGCCGCCCGACCACGTCCTGACCAAGGCGTTCTACCTGCTGGGCGACATGCCCGGCCGCTGGCAAGGCGGCAAGCTCTGGATCGAGTCGGGCACCGGCCGCGTCAATGACGGCGTGACCACGATCATCATCGGCTCGAACGACTATGCCGGTGCCTGGGCGGTCGACCAGCGCGGGCGCGGCCTCAATCCGGTGTCGCCCGGCGGCGAAACCCAGCGCGAGATGAGCTTCAGGGTCGGCGTCAACATCGTGATGCACGCCCTGACCGGCAACTACAAGGACGACCAGGTCCACATCCAGGACATCATGCAAAGGCTCCGTCGATGAGGCCGGTGCAATGAACGCAACCTCCTCCGTCTCGCTGGCCTTCGACCCGCTGCTGCCCTGGGAGGCGCTGGCGGTGCTCGCCGGAATCGGCCTGGTGCTGGTGCTGCTCGGCCTGCGCGCGGGCGCGCGCGGCACGATCTGGCGCGCCGGCTCCGTGGCCATCGTGCTGGCAGCCCTGGCCAATCCCGCCCTGGTCGAGGAACAGCGCAAGCCGATCGCCGATATTGCGCTGATCGTCACCGACGACAGCGATTCGATGGCGATCGGCGACCGCCGCCTGCAGGTCGCCGCCGCACGCGAGGCCCTGAAGAAGAAGCTCGCCCAGCAGGAAGGCCTCGAAGTGCGCGAGGCCACCCTGCCGCCGTCACACATCCAGATCGGCAGCGACCGGCCGGGTGGCACCCGCCTGATCGAGACCATGCGGTCGGCCCTGGTCGACGTGCCGCCGGAGCGGCTGTCGGGCGTCATCCTGCTGACCGACGGCCAGGTGCATGACGTGCCGGCGGGCATACCGCCCGAGCTGGGTGGCGCGCCGCTGCACGCGCTGATCGCCGGCAAGAAGGGCGAGCGCGACCGGTTGATCGTGCTCGAGCAGTCACCGCGTTTCGGCGTGGTCGGCCGCCAGGTCACGGCCAAGTTCAGGGTCGAGGACACCGCCGGGGGAACCGCGCCGGTCACGGTGTCGGTCGGCGGCGAGGTGGTTCGCCGGCTCGACGTACCGGTCGGCCAGTCGGTTGAACTGCCGGTCGTCGTCGGAAACCCCGGCGCCAACATCGTCGAGCTCGAGGTCGGGGCCGGCCCCAACGAACTGACCCTCGACAACAACCGTGCGCTGTTCACCATCAACGGCGTACGCGACAGGCTGCGCGTGCTGCTGGTCTCGGGCGAGCCCTACCAGGGTGAGCGGGCCTGGCGGAACCTGCTGAAGAGCGATCCGGCGGTCGACCTCGTGCACTTCACGATCCTGCGCACGCCGCAGAAGGACGATTTCACGCCGGTGCGCGAACTGTCGCTGATCGTCTTCCCGATGAAGGAGCTGTTCGAGCAGAAGCTCAAGGAATTCGACCTGATCATCTTCGACCGCTACGAGTCGGGAAACCTGATCACGCGCGACTACTTCCGCAACATCGCCGAGTACGTGCGCAGCGGCGGCGCACTGCTGGTCTCGGTCGGACCGGTGTTCGCCACCCAGCGCTCGCTCTACCGCACGCCGCTCGGCGCCATCCTGCCGGCCGCGCCGCTGGGCGACGTGGTCGAGGCCGGCTTCAAGCCCCGGATCACCGACATCGGCCAGCGCCATCCCGTGACGGCGAACCTGCCGCAGGCCGGCGCACCCGGGAAGGAACCGGAATGGGGCCGCTGGTTCCGCCTGGTCACTTCGCGCGCCGAGCATGGCCATTCCATCCTGGCGGGCGCCGACGAGCGGCCGCTGGCGGTGCTCGATCGCGTCGGTCAGGGCCGGGTCGCGCAGCTGATGTCCGATCAGCTGTGGCTGTGGAACCGCGGCATCGACGGCGGCGGACCGCAGCCCGAACTGGTGCGCCGCGTCGCGCACTGGCTGATGAAGGAACCCGACCTCGAGGAAGAAGCTCTGCGCGCCACCGCCGTCGGCGGCCGCATCGAGGTGACGCGCCGCACGCTTGCCAACAGTTTCCCGACCGTGAAGATGACCGCGCCGGGCACGCCGCCGGCCGGCGGCGCCGAGCGCACCCTGGAGTTCCGCCAGATCGCTCCCGGCCTCGGGCAGGCCGTGGTCGATGTCGACAAGCCGGGCCTCTATCGCTTCGACGACGGCACGATGCGCACCGTGGCGGCGGTCGGCAGCCCCGATCCGCTGGAATTCTCGGACGTCCGCGCAACCGATGCCAAGCTCAAGCCGCTCGCGGCCGCGACCGGCTTGAG
>CAWUOG010000530.1:0-2460 GCA_963923875.1 uncultured Alphaproteobacteria bacterium | reverse complement strand
CGAGATTCTCGCGATAGGCCAGGCGGCCCGCGACGCCCGAGGCGGCAAGAGCCAGCCGCTCCGGGCGGACGGCAACCTGCAGCTTCGTTCCGGCGGGCAGGCCCGTTGCCAGGGGCACGGCAAGCCCCGGCAGGTCGAGGCCGTGCGCGGTCGCCACGGCCGGCAGCACGTTGATTCGCGGCGTGCCGACGAACCGTGCGACGCTGAGATCGTCGGGATCGCGATAGAGAACGTCGGGCGAGGCGATCTGGCGCAACTCGCCGGCCAGGATGACGGCGACCCGGTCGGACATGGTCATCGCCTCGGCCTGGTCGTGCGTCACATAGACGAAGGTGGCGCCGAGCTGGCGATGAAGCTGGCTGATCTCGGCACGCATGTGCACGCGCAGCTCGGCATCGAGATTGCTCAGCGGTTCGTCCATCAGAAAGGCGCGCGGCTGGCGCACCATCGCGCGGGCCAGCGCCACCCTCTGCTTCTGGCCGCCGGAGAGTTGCGCCGGCTTGCGCTGCAGCAGGCTCTCGATGCGCAGCGTCTCGGCCACCGCGCGCACGGCGCCGGCAATCTCGCCCGCGGTGCGGCGCACGCCCGGGACGAGTCCTGCGCCGGGCAGGCGCTGCAGGCGCGTGAGCCGGCGCATGCGCAGCGGGACGGCGATGTTTTCCGCGACCGTGAGGTGCGGGTAGAGCGCATAGGACTGGAACACCATGGCGATGTCGCGCCGGTCCGGAGGCAGGGCATCCACGCTTCGGCCGTCGATCCCAACCGTACCGCCGCTCTGCCGTTCGAGGCCGGCGATGATGCGCAGCAGGGTGGACTTGCCGCAGCCGGACGGCCCGAGGATGGTGATGAATTCGCCAGCGCGGATGTCGAGGTCGATGCCGCGCAGCACGCGCGTTTCGCCGAACGACTTGGCAATGCCGGCGAGCTTGATGGAGCCGCTCGCCGTGGCGGACGAAAGGCCGGCCGCTTTCGGACTCATGGCGAGCATCGCGAGGTTCCTCGCGTCGACCATCGCGAGGAATCTCGCGGCGAGCATCGCCTGGTGCGCGCGCAACCGGTTCGCTGCAACAGCCCGTCCTCCCTGGCCCTGCCGGCGTCTGGCGCGCCGTGGTCCGCCCCTGGCGGAAGCAAAAAGGATAACCACCGTCCCGAAGGTTGAAAAGACTTCATTTTTCATTCATTGAAGGATTGAGCTTGTCTCAATCATCGCTTTTGTATGTGACAGGATGAAGTCGCCCCGATTGGCAGTCGTGAAGCGCACCGAGCCGGTAGAGGACAGGACCTCGATCCTGACGATGATCCGGCATGCCGCGCCCGGCCTGCCGCCGACCGCGCGCCGGATTGCGACCCATATCGAGCGCCATGCTCAGGATGTGATCCGCATGTCGATCACCGAGCTCGCCGAGCAGGCGGAGGCAAGCGAGGGCAGCGTCGTCGGCCTTTGCCGGCGGCTCGGCGTCGACGGCTTCCAGGAGCTGAAGATCCTGCTGGCTCGGGATCTCGTCGATCCGGTGCGGATGATTCAGGAGGATCTGCACGAGAGCGATTCGGTGACGGACGTCGCCGAACACGTATTCGCCGCACACATTGCCTCCCTACAGGAGACGCGCCGGCTGCTCGCCACGCCTGCGCTGACCCGCGCGGTGGAGATCTTGCGCGCCGCCCGCCGCATCGAGGTGTATGGCATCGGAAGTTCCAGCCCGATCGCCCAGGATCTGGCCTATCGCCTGTTGCAGCTCGGCCGCGATGCCAAGGTCGTAAGCGACTCGCACATTCAGGCGGTGAGTGCCGCAATGACGGATTCGTCGACCGCCGTGGTCACGATCTCGCATTCCGGCAGTACGCGCGAGACCGTGCTGGCGACGCGGCTCGCCCGCGAGGCCGGTGCCCGCACCATCGGCATCACCCGCATGGGCAAGTCTCCGCTGGCGCGCTACTGCGATATCGTCCTGCACACCGTCGCCAACGAGACGCGCTACCGGCCCGAGGCGATGAGCAGCCGCGTCGCCCAGCTCGCGCTGATCGATACCCTCGTATCGTGCTGTGCACTCGGCGACGCCCGCCGATCGATCTCCAGGCTCGAGCTTAGCGCCCGCGTCATCGCGGCCAAGCGATTCTGATGCGCGCCATTATCATCGGGGCCGGCCGCGGCAGCCGGCTGATGCCCACCACCGAGAACGCACCCAAGTGCTATGCCGAGATCCGGGGCAAGCGTATCCTCGATTGGACGGTCGAGGCGCTGCGGGGCGGCGGCTGCAACGAGATCTGCTTCATCGGCGGCTATCGCATCGAAGCCGTGCGGCGCGACTACCCGCACTTCCAGTTCCGGGAGAATGCGGACTGGCCGAACAACAATATCCTGGTGTCTCTGATGTGCGCGGAAGACCTGATGGATCGTCCGTTCGTGACCGCCTATTCCGACATCCTGTTCACGCCCGAGATCGTGCGCGGCCTGATCGA
>CAWUOG010000529.1:0-2460 GCA_963923875.1 uncultured Alphaproteobacteria bacterium | reverse complement strand
ATCTTCTTGCTCAGGATCGAGCTCACCAGCAGCGGGATCGATTCCACCGACCCGGTGACGTCGCGCACCGCGTAGAGACGGCGGTCGGCCGGCGCCAGCTCGTCGGTCTGGCCGATGATGGCGCAGCCGACGTCGCGCACGACCCGGCGGAAGGTCGCGATGTCGGGTTGCGCCTCGTAGCCCGAGATCGCGCCCAGCTTGTCGAGCGTGCCGCCGGTATGGCCGAGACCGCGGCCCGAGATCATCGGCACGAAGGCGCCGCAGGCCGCCACGATCGGCGCCAGCATCAGGCTCACCTTGTCTCCGACACCGCCACTCGAATGCTTGTCGACCACCGGCCCCGGCAGGCCGAGATCGCCCCAGTCAAGCTTCACGCCGGAGTGCATCAGGCCGAGCGTCAGGGCCACCCGCTCGGGCGTGGTCATGCCGCGCCAGAACACCGTCATCGCGAAGGCCGCGACCTGGCCTTCGCTGAGGTTGCCGTCATGGATGCCGCGCACGATGAAGGCAATCTCGTCGGCCGACAGCTCGTGGCCGTCGCGTTTCCTTCGGATGATCTCCTGCGGCAGCATTTCGCCCGTCAAACGTAGCTTTCGAGGAAGCCGCGCAGCAGGCGGCGAACGTCCCCAGAGGCCTGATTGGCCACGGTAATCGTCTGGTCGTGTCCGATGCCGCCCGGCACCATGCCGGCGGCATAGTTGGTCATCACCGACAGGCCCACGACCTTGAGGCCGGCATGACGCGCCAGAATGGTCTCCGGCGCCGTCGACATGCCGACCGCATCGGCACCCAGCGCCTTAGCGGCGCGAATTTCGGCCGGCGTCTCGAAGCTCGGACCGCAGAACCAGATATAGACACCTGCCTGGCAGTCGATGCCGGACTTCCGGGCCGCAGCCAGCAATTGTCCAGTCAACTCGGGATCGTAGGCATCGATCATGTCGACGAAACGGCGCTCCGGGCCGGCGTCGAACAGCGGGTTGACCCCGGTGAAGTTGATGTGGTCGGTGATCGCCATTAAGGCACCGGGCGGCATATCGAGCCTGAGGCTGCCCGCGGCATTGGTTTGCAGCAGGGTTTCGCAGCCGAGCGCCGCCATGGTGTTGACCGGCACCTTCATCTCGTCGGCGCGGCCGCGCTCGTAATAGTGCGCACGGCCCTGCAGCACGGCGACCGGCGTCGGCCCGACATGGCCCAGCACCAGCCGCCCGGCATGACCGCTCACAGTGGTGTGCGGAAATCCGGGCAGGTCGGCATAGGCGATCTCGGCGACCTTCTTCACTTCGTCGACGAAGCCGCCGAGGCCCGACCCCAGCACCACGGCAACCTTCGGCTGAAAGCCGGGCGCGCGCTTCCTGATGTCGTCGATCATGGCTTGTGCAGGTTATGAGGGCCGAACGACAGCGGCAGAAGCTGTTCCAGGGTCACTGTTCGGTGCAGGCCGTCGGGACCGCAGAGATGGACCTTCAGGTTGCCCGAGGCGAACTCGCGCAGCTTCTGCCGGCAGCCGCCGCACGGCGTGATCAGGTCCGGCCCGGGCCCGATCACGAGGCATTCCAGCACACGCTTCCGGCCCGCACCGACCAGTGCCGCGATCGCCGAGGCCTCGGCGCACCAGCCCTGCGGGTAGGCGGCATTCTCGACGTTGCAGCCGCCATGGACGCCGCCCTCCTCGTCGCGCACGGCAGCCCCGACGTGAAACCGGGAATACGGCGCATGGGCATGCAGCATCATCTTGCGCGCCATCGCCAGCAGGTCATCCATCTCAATGCTCCTTTTGGTACGGCACGCCGATCGCCTTCGGAGCGATGGCGCGGCCGATGAATCCCGCGAGCAGGAAGATGGTGAGAAGATACGGCAAGGCCTGGATCAATTGCACCGGGACTTCGCCGATCCCCGGCAGACGAACGCCCTGCAGGCGAATGGCGACGGCATCGAGCAGGCCGAACATCAGGCAGGCGCCGAAGGCCGGGAACGGCCGCCACTTGCCGAAGATGACCGCCGCCAGCGCGATGAAGCCCTGCCCTGCCGTCATGTCGCGGCTGAAGCCGGCATTCTGCGCGATCGCGAGATAGGCGCCGGCCAGGCCGGAGAACAGCCCGCACAGCAGCACCGCGCGGTAGCGCAGCCAGGTCACCGAGATGCCGGCCGCTTCGACCGCCAGGGGCATCTCGCCGACCGCGCGCAGGCGCAGCCCGAAGCGGGTGCGGGCGACGATCCACCAGGTGAGCGGCACCGAGGTGAGTGCTGCGTAGACCAGGATGTTGTCGCCGGCGCCGGGGAAGAAGATCGGCAGCAGCCGCTGGCCGGCGGCTTCGAGCGCCGGCGTCTGGCCGCCGCGCGCGAACCAGGCCGCGCCCAGCACCACGGTGAGGCCTGCCGCCAGGATGTTGATGGCGACCCCGCTCACCACCTGGTTGCCGCGATGGGTGATGCAGGCAAAGCCGTGCAGCAGCGCTAGCA
>CAWUOG010000528.1:0-2461 GCA_963923875.1 uncultured Alphaproteobacteria bacterium | reverse complement strand
GACAGGGTCTGGAAGTTCGATTCCCAAAGCTGGCGCTTCATCACCGAGACCGAGCGGGGGGAGACGGTATCGGCGAGCAGGCGGGCATAGGCCCGGGTCTCGCCCATCAGCTTGTCGTCGGCGATCACGCGGTTCACCAGCCCCAGCGACAGGGCCTCCGGTGCCCGAAACTTGCGCGCCGAGCAGAGCAGGTCGAGCGCCACCGGCAGGCCGACCAGGCGTGGCAGCAGCCAGCTCACGCCGTGCTCGGCGATCAGCCCGCGCTGGGCAAAGGCGGTGGTGAAGACCGCCGACTCGGCGGCGAAGCGCAGGTCGGCATAGAGCGGGATGACGAAGCCTAGGCCGGCTGCCGGCCCGTTGATCGCAGCGATGATGAATTTGGGAATCGCCGGGAAGTACGAGTAGTTCATGCGGAACTCGGCGAGCGTGCTGCCGCCGGGCAGATCGGATCGCGCCTTGGTCGAGCGATCGCTGTTGCCCGCACCGGCCTGGATCGCCTGCAGCCCGCCCATGTCGGCGCCGGCACAGAAGCCGCGGCCCGCGCCGGTCAGGATGATGGCGCGCACGTCGGCATCGGATCCCGCCGTCTGCATCGCGTCCTTGAGGTCGAGATGCATCTGCCGCGTCCAGGCATTGAGCTTGTCGGGCCGGTTCAACGTGATCGTGCAGATGCGATCGGTGACGTCGTAGAGGACGGTCTCATACGCCATGGCGGGGTTTCCTCCTGTGCAGTTTTGCAACTCGCTTATCAACCTGTGGCTGGGCGACGATACAAATGGGACCCGATCGCTACAAATGGCACCCGATTGGACCGGCTTTTGGCGGAGCGGCGAGGTTAAAGTCGCCAACGAAAAGGTGAAGTCTAGACGTAGAAAATAGCGACAAAGTGATGATTTTTCTGATAATCTGCACACATACAGAAAATGGTTTGCAGAGGTAGGAAATGGCCAAGCGGGAGTTCGCCCACCCCAACGAAATGTCCAAGCACGTGGGACAGGAGATCGGCGTGAGCGATTGGGTCGAGATCACACAGGACCGCATCAACCGCTTCGCCGACGCGACGGGCGATCATCAATGGATTCACGTCGACGTTGAGCGCGCAAAGAAGGACATGCCGGGTGGCAAGACGATCGCCCACGGCTTCCTGACGCTGTCGTTGATCCCGATGCTGGCGGCGCAGGTTTCCAGGATCAACAACGTGCGCAACGGCATCAATTACGGCTGCAACAAGGTTCGCTTCACCAGCCCCGTGCCGGCCGGCTCCAAGGTCCGCGCACGGACCAAGCTGGTTGCGGCCGATCCGATGGACGGCGGCGGCGTGCGGCTGACGAACCAGGTGACGATCGAGATCGAGGGCAAGGATCGCCCTGCCTGCGTCGCCGAGACCATGTCTATCGTCTACGGCACCTGAGCGGAGACGGTCGTTGCTCAAACGCGAGGAACTCAGCTCCGAACGGATCGAGCAGATCGTCGCCGACGCTCGCAAGGCCGGCTATGACTTCTTCCTGACCCAGGAAGAGCGCGAAGCGAGCCTGCGCGAGGCCCTGAAGCAGTACGGCCCGGGCGAGGAAGCCTGGGTGTTCGCCTACGGCTCGCTGATGTGGAATCCCGCACTGGAATACGCAGAGACCGTACCCTGTGAAGTCGAAGGTTGGCGGCGTTCGTTCTGCTTCTGGGTGCCGCTCGGTCGCGGCACGCCGGAACTGCCCGGCCTGATGCTGGCGCTCGAGGGCGGCGGCCGCTGCGAAGGCATCGCCTATCGGCTGGCGCCGCACCAGGTGCGCAGCGAATTGGCGATCCTGTGGAACCGCGAGATGCTGTCGGGCGTCTACCAGGCGCGCTGGGTGCCTGCGAAGCTGCGCGACGGCCGCACCGTCAAGGCGGTGACTTTCGTGGTCGATACAAATCATTGCCAGTATTGCGGCGACCTGCCGATCGAGCGGGCGGCGCACCACATCGCCTTTGCCGAGGGCCGCCGCGGCGCCTGCCGTGACTACCTCGCCAACACCGCCGCCCACGCCCGCGCACTCAATATTCATGACCCGTATATCGAGGAACTGGTCGAGCGTGTCGCCAATCTGCGTGGGGAGCGCAGTGTTGGATCCGTCCTGCCGATCAATGGAATTCAGGCCGGCTAGCCTGAGAAGTTGCGCGACATTCCGAAACTGGCGCAGGCTGCAGTCGCTGTGACATAGTCGCGGCGTGTCCTCTCTCGTCGCTCGATGGCTCGCGCTACCGCCCAACCTGCGCGGCATCCTCTGGGTCGGTCTGTCGGGCATCATGTTCGCGCTGCTCAACGTCTTCACGTTGATTCCCGCGCAACACCTCAATTCTTACGTCATGGCGTTCATGCGCTATCTGGCCGGCACTTTGCTGTTGCTGCCGCTGATCGTGCGCCTGGGGACGCATAGGACGTTCCACTCCTATCGCAAGAGCCTGCATGTCGCGCGCGGCGTGATTC
>CAWUOG010000527.1:0-2469 GCA_963923875.1 uncultured Alphaproteobacteria bacterium | reverse complement strand
GCTGCGCCATCAGGCTAGTGACGCCCTTTTGGTTCTCGGGCTCCAGAGCAGCGCCGCCGGCGATCGAGAACGACAGGGTCAACACTGGAACGCTGTGGTCCTCGACCAGCCAGGCCTTGATGCCGATCGGCGTGGTCACTTCCTTGATGTCGATTGCCTGTGCCCGGGCCCGACGCGGGACCATCAGCGACGGCCCACCCGCTGCCAGGCCGCCAGCTGTCAGCAGGAAGCCGCGGCGTTTCATCGGCCGCCCTCCGGCAACAGCATCGATGTCACCTGTGCGTCTTCGCGCCAGACAAGCCGGGCGGCCGCCAGCACGTCGGCCGGCGTCACGGCAGCGATGCGCTTGGGCCAGTCGTCGATTTCGGCAATGCTGGCGCCCAACCCCAGCATGGTGCCGTAGATGCGCGGGCCGCTGGCCAGGGAGTCCTGGGAGTAGATCGCCGCCGCAAGCAACTGGTTCTGGGTGCGCTCGACTTCCTCCGGCGTAACGCCGTCATCGAGCAGCTTTTTCATCTGGTCGACGACCGCGCCTTCCATGTCGACGATCGACTTCTGTGGCGCGGGATGGACAGAGATATCGAAAGCGGAGAGGCCCAGGCGCGTCGCGCTGTAGCCGGCCGACGCCGAAAGAGCGAGCTTGCTGTCGACTACCATCGCGCGCCACAGTCGGCTTGTCTCGCTGCCGCCGAAAATGTGCGAGAGCACGGTGAGCGCGTAGGCATGTCTGCTTTCAGCCGAGCGGTAGGAGGGCGCGATGAAATCGCGCGACCAGCGCGGCTCTACAACCCGGGCGTCGGCACGCATCACCTTTTGCGGCAGGCCGGCACCGCCTTCGCTCGGGCGCCGTCGCGCCTCGACCGGCCGCCTGGGGATCGGCCCGTAGTACTTTTCGGCGAGCTTGCGCACGGCCTCGGGCGTAGCAGCGCCCGCAATCACCAGCACGGCGTTGTTCGGCGTGTAGTGCCGGCGATAGAAGGCCGTCAGCTCCGTCACGCCCAGCTTCTTCACGTCGGCAGGATAGCCACTCGGCGGCATGCCGTAGGGCTTGCCGCGGCCGTAGAGCTGTTCGCGCACGGCCTCATCGAGCTGCGCCGACGGCACGTTCTCGATCCGCATGCGCCGCTCTTCGGCCACCACCTGCCGCTCGGGCACCAGTTCGCGCTCGCTGATGCGCAGGTTGACCATGCGGTCGGCTTCCATGCGCATGATCAGCTCGAGACGGTCGGACGAGATCGTCTGATGGTAGCCCGTCGAGTCGAAATCCGTGTAGGCGTTGTCGCGCCCGCCATGCCGCGCGACGATTCGCGAAAACTCGGAGGGGCCCACCGTCGGCGTGCCCTTGAACATCATGTGCTCGAGGAAATGTGCGACGCCCGTCTGGCCCATCACCTCGTCGGCACTGCCGACCTTGTAGACCAGCAGCTGGCTGACGATCGGCGCGCGGCGCGACGGCAGGACCACGACTTGCAGACCGTTGGACAGCGTAAAGCCTTCGGACGGCCGTCTCTCGACGGTGAGCAGCTTGCCGAGCGCCGATGCCGGCGGTGCAATCACCGCACCGGCGAACAGGCCGCCAAGGATGACGCGGCGGCTGGGCATGAGCGAATTGCTCAGAAAATGCCTTCGAGCAGGCCGCGCTTGCGACGCGTGATGGTCGGCGTCGGCGCGGTCGAGGGCGTCCCGCTGGCCTGCGAGTCACGCAGGCGCTTTTGCTCGGCAACCGGGTCGATGATCGTGCCCGGCGGCGGCTTGTCCTGCCAGAAGATCAGACTGTCGATGAAGGTGGTGTTGTCTTCCGCCATCCGGCGGGTGTCCCGGTTGACCTGGCTGCGGATGTTCGGATCGACGCCGCCGGCGCTCGCCTTGGCAACCAGGGCCTGCTCCGAGGCACCTCCGACACTCGGCGTGGGCGGCGGCGCACCCGGACCGCGCTGCTGTACGCGCGCCGCCATGGTGGGCGACAACGCTTCCTTAGCCTGGTCGGACGGGGTGGTTTCCTGGGGACGCGGTTCGCCCGGCCGCGGCGGGCGGAGTTCGGCGTTCGGCGGCATGGTGAGCGGCGAGTGCGAGACGATCTTGAACTCGTCGGGAGACACTTTCTTGGCGCCTCCGAGGTTTTCGAAGGCACTGCAGCCGCCCAACGCGACTCCGGCGATGGCAATCAGCGCCGCAGAGTTGAAAGAGGTCCGTCGCATCGTCCGTCGCTTCTGTCCACCGAGCTTGTCCCGCCCGAATTTGTGTCGATTCATCATGGCCGTATCAGGGCGCCCGCTTCTTCTCGCCGATCAGCGAATCCAGCAGCATCAGGCCGACCCCTACGACAATCGCCGAATCGGCAATATTGAAGGCCGGCCAGTGCCATTCGCCCACGTGAAAATCGGCAAAATCGAACACCGCTCCCCAGCGGGCGCGGTCGATAACATTGCCGATGGCGCCCCCCATGACAAGGCCGATACCCCAGCCGTT
>CAWUOG010000526.1:0-2475 GCA_963923875.1 uncultured Alphaproteobacteria bacterium | reverse complement strand
GTGATCATCGCCGAGACGATCGACCAGGCGATCGCCGCGGTGCGCGACATGCTGTCGGGCAACAAGTTCGGCGCCGCCGGCTCCTCGGTGGTGATCGAGGAGTTCATGCAGGGCGAGGAAGTGAGCTACTTCGTGCTGTGCGACGGCGACAACGTTCTGCCGCTGATCGATGCGCAGGACCACAAGCGCGCCTTCGACGACGACAAGGGGCCCAACACCGGCGGCATGGGCGCTTACTCCCCGGTGCCGATCTTCGACGCGGCCCTGCAGAAGCGAATCATGGACGAGATCATCCTGCCGACCGTGCGTGGCATGAAGGACCTCGGTTGCCCGTTCAAGGGCGTGTTCTACGCCGGCCTGATGGTCGACAAGGGTGCGCCGCGGCTGGTCGAATACAATTGCCGCTTCGGCGATCCGGAGACCCAGGTGCTGATGCCGCGGCTAAAATCCGACATCCTGCCCGCCCTCATCGCCTGCGCCGACGGCGGTCTGAAGCATCTCGACCTGCGCTGGTCGACGGAAGCTGCCCTGACCGTGATCATGGCGACCAGGGGCTACCCCGACTCCTATCCCCGGGGCAGCACGATCCGCGGCCTCGAGGCCGCGTCTAAAGTCCCAGGCGTGACCATTTTTCATGCCGGCACCAGGTTCGGTACGGACGGCCAGACCATCCTCGCCAATGGCGGTCGCGTGCTGAACATCACCGCGATGGCGCCGACCGTCGAGGAGGCCCGGGCCCGCGCCTACGAGGCGATCGGGCTGATCGACTGGCCCGAGGGCTTCTATCGCCGCGATATCGCATGGCGGGCAGTCGGTAAGTAGCTTCCTCCCTATTCGCATGGGGAGGAAAATGAGCTTTATTGCTCCCATGCCCGATTCGACCGATCTATCGCAGCGCCTGCTGGCGCAGCTGCGCTTTCCCTGCGGCGACGTGCCGGAGCCCGGCGACATCAAGAACGTCGCGCCCGGCATCTGGTGGCTGCGCATGCCGCTGCCCTTCCAGCTCAACCACATCAATCTGTGGCTGGTCGAGGAGAAGGACGGCTGGACCATCGTCGACACCGGTATCAACACCGAGGCCACGCGCGAACTGTGGGACAAAATCTTCGCCGAGAAGCTCGGCGGCAAGCCGGTGACGCGCGTGATCGCCACCCACCTGCATCCCGACCATGTCGGCCTGGCCGGCTGGCTGTGCGAGCGCTGGGACGCGCCCCTCTACATGACGCTCGGCGAGTACATGAGCGCCGTCGCCGCGCGCAACGACATCGTCGAGAACGAGGACGTGCGCGCCGCCCATCTCGCGCGTAACGGCGTGCCGGCCGAAAAGGTGCCGCTGTTCCACCGGCACAAGGGTGGTTACGCCAAGGGCGTCGCGCCGCTGCCGCCGGCCTACCGGCGCCTGATCCACGCCCACCCGGTCACCATCGGCGGCCACCGCTGGGACGTCATCGTGGGCCGCGGCCACGCGCCGGAGCACGCTTCGCTGTGGTGCCCCGAGCTCAACGTACTGATCGCGGGCGATCAGGTGCTGCCCAAGATCAGCACCAATGTCGGCGTGTGGCCCAACGAACCGCTGGCCGACGCGCTGACCTGGTTCCTCGACGGCTTCTCGCGCTTCCGCCGCCTGCCGGCCGACGCACTGATCCTGCCGAGCCACGGCTTTCCCTTCATCGGCCTGCACACCCGGCTGGACCAGCTGGTCGCCCATCACGACGCGCGCCTGAACGACATGGCAACCGCGATCGCCCGCCGCGGCGCCGAAGGTGCCACCGGCTGGGACATGGTGCCGGTGCTGTTCCCGCGCCATCTCGACAACAACCAGATCGTGTTCGCCTTCGGCGAAACGCTGGCCCACCTGCACTGTCTCGAAACCCGCGCGCGGGTAAAGCGCACGGTGGTCGAGGGCGTGCATCGCTTCGTGGCGCTGGTCGATGCCGACAGCCAGCCGCCGGCCGACGACAGCGACACCGACGTCATGGATACCGGCCCGACCTAGGACCTGATGCGCGTCGATCTCTTCGACTTCGACCTGCCGCCAGACCTGATCGCTCAGCGCCCCGTCTCACCGCGAGATTCCGCGCGGCTGCTCGACGTGACGGCGCCGGGACTGGCAGACCGCACGGTACGGGATCTGCCCGGGTTGCTGAACCGGGGCGACCTGCTGGTGTTCAACGACACCAAGGTGATTCCGGCGCGGCTCATCGGAACGAGAACGAGTGGCGGCAAGGTCGAGGCGCTGCTGATCCGCGATCTCGGCGGCGGCCGCTGGCTCTCGTTTGCCAAGCCGGCCAAGCGCCTGCGCATCGGCGACGATTTGCGCTTTTCCGCCGACCTCTCGGCCAAGGTCGCCGGCAAGCAGGAGGACGGCGCAGTGGAACTCGCCTTCGAGGCCAGCGGCGCCGACTTCCTGGCAGCCCTCGAGGCGAGCGGTTCGGTGCCGCTGCCGCCCTACATCAGGGGCGGCGTGGCGGATGC
>CAWUOG010000525.1:0-2479 GCA_963923875.1 uncultured Alphaproteobacteria bacterium | reverse complement strand
GGGCGATGGCAACAAATCCACCTAGACTTGGCGAATCCTGAGGAGGGTGAGACATGGCTCGTCATGTTGTGTGTCTGACGTTCGACCACGATCACATGTCGGGCTTCATCGCCCGGGGCCTTACAACGCCCACTGCCATTTCGCGCGGCGAGTACGACATTGTCGTGATTCCCCGCCTGGTCGCCCTGCTCGAGAAATACGGCATCAAGGCGACCTTCTTCACGCCTGGCCACACGATCGACAGCACGCCCGAATGCGTCATGCCTTATGTAGAGGCGGGACATGAGCTCGCCCATCACGGCTGGACCCACCGCCTGCCGGTCACAATGGAGCGTGCCGAAGAGGAAGAGGAGATCGTCCGCGGCAACGAATCGATCAAGCGGATCAGCGGGCGCAATGCGCGCGGTTACCGCTCACCCGCCTGGGATCTCTCGCCCAACTCGATCGAACTGCTGCTCAAGCACGGCATCAAGTATGACAGCTCGCTGATGGGCCACGACTACGACTGCTACTTCGCCCGCCAAGGCGACTTGGTCGAACTCAAGACGCCGATGGTGCGCGGCCGCGAGACTGCCCTGGTCGAGATGCCAATCAGCTGGTCGCTCGACGATTTCCCGCACTTCGAATACATGCGCAACCCGAACGGCTCGATCCAGGCCGGCCTGATGAATGCGACCAACGTGCTGGAGAATTTCGTCGACGACTACACCTACATGACGCGGGTACAGCCCGACTTCGGCATCCTGACCTACACCTTCCATCCGCACGTGATCGGGCGCGGCCATCGTATGATGATGCTCGAGCGGCTGATCCAGAAGCTGATGGAAGACGGCGCCGAGTTCATGACCATGGAGCAGGCCATGGACGTCTGGCTGGCGCGCCGCACCGCCGGCCGAAAAGCCGCGGCCGAGTAGCTAGACGCTCCCGCGCGCGATCCTGATCGCCCGGCAGATCGTCACCATCTTGCCGATGGCGTGATCGACGAACGCCGACACCGAGGCTTCGATCTCGGCGGCGCGCGAGGGTCGCTGCGCCACGATCGCACGGGCCAGCAGGCCTGCCCCCTCCCTCGCCCTGGCGCGATTGCCTGCAATGGCGCGATCGAGCGAGCCGTCGGCGGCGACCGGCGTCAGGGCGTGCTCGACACGCTCGAGAAATGCCGGTGCGTGCGCCAGATGCCGGTACATGCTGGCCAGAATGATCTGCCTGTCGTCGCCGAAGCGGTTGAGCCTCAGCACCAGCGCCCAGGTCTCGGGCGTGACGTCGTCCTGCCCGGCGAGCCTCGGCAAGGCGATATCCGGCGCCGGCAGCCGCGGCCCCGTGGCCGGCGCGCCCTGTGCCGCTGTCTCGCCGCGCAGCCAGGCCACGATCGCCCCCAGGCCGAAGAGATTGACGGTGTTGGAATGATCGTAACTCGCCAGCACCGCGTCGACACTCGGCGGCTGCGCGCCGTCCAATTCCTTCAGGACGGGAACGATCATCGAGGTCCGAAAGCGCGCAGCAGCCTGATCCGGCATGCCGGCCAGATAGAGCGGCTTCGCCGCGTTCCAGGTCCAGGGCAGCGCGCCGTCGATGGTCGCGAGATGGCGCCACACAAGATTGACCACGCGCACGCCCACGGTTGCGCGGATGTCGGCGAAGATCTCGGCTGTCTGTCCGGTTGCCGCCGATTCGGCGACGGCCGGAAACGGATCGCTCACTCGGCGGCCTGCTTCGAAGCCTGCCCCTGAACGGTGAAGAACGACGCCGACTTGGGCTGCTTCGGCAGTTCGACCATGCCCTCGGTCAGGCGCGCAAACCGGGCTTCCTTGCCGCGAACGATCCTGCCCTCGTTGAGGCTCGGCATCGGGTTGCGCGCGATCGGAACCGCGTCAGCCGCCGTGTAGACGCATATGTAGAGGCCGCGTGAAGCATCTGAACGGTTGGCCGCCGAGCCATGCAGCAGCTTGGTGTGCATGAGGCAAACCGCGCCCGCCTTGCCGACACAGGGGATGGACTTCGCCAGCGCCTGCTTCTCCTCGTCGGACGCCACCGCACCGGTGAAGCGCTCGCCCTCGAACAGCGACAGCATCGGGCCCTTGTGTGAGCCCGGCACGACGGTGAGGCAGCCGTTCGCCTCGTCGATGTCATCGAGGAACAGCAGCGCAGTCACGATGTCGTCGTTGGTGTGCGGCGTGTAGGCGAAGTCCTGGTGGTAGTTCACTTCGGTCTTCGCGCCCGAGAGCTTCAGGTTGATCTTGCAGTGGTGGAACTTCACGTCCGGCCCGATCAGGTCGGCGACCATGTCGACAGTGCGCGCGTCGAGCATCACCTCGCGATAGATGTCGGAAATGTCGGACGGGTTGTTGATGCGCCGCAGCGCCGGTTTGGCTGCCGTGTGCTCGGTGCCCATGTCGAAACGCGGCCGGCCGTCGACCGTTGGCGGACCGAACGGCGCCGAGTGGGCGCGGCTTGCCTCGACCCACGCCGAAATCTCGGC
>CAWUOG010000524.1:0-2480 GCA_963923875.1 uncultured Alphaproteobacteria bacterium | reverse complement strand
CATCTCGAAAACCGCGTCGGCGAACCCGCTGCCAATCCTTACCTCTACATGGCGAGCCAGGTCGTGAGCGGCCTCGACGGCCTTGCCCGCAAGGCCGATCCCGGACCGTCCGCGGACACGCCCTACGAGACCCGGGCGCCGATGCTGCCGCGCTCGCTCGGCGAGGCGCTGAGCGCCCTCGACGGCGACAGGGTCCTGCGCTCCGGCTTCGGCGATTTCTTCGTCGACTACTTCGTGAAGCTCAAGCAGGCCGAGATCGCCCGCTTCGAGGCCGACAAGGCCGGCGACTGGGAGCAGCGCGAGTATTTTTCGATCTTCTAGAGGGAAGCCCATGACTGCCATCGCCAACCCGATCGCCGTCGTCACGACTGTCGGCAGCAAGAGGGAGGCACGACGGCTTGCGCTGGCGATGGTCGAGAACCACCTCGCCGCCTGCGCGCAGATCGAGAAGATCGACAGCGTTTATGCCTGGAAGGACCGGATCGAGCGCGGCAAGGAATATCGCGTGCTGTTCAAGACGACCGAGGCGCGCTACGCGGCGATCGAGAACGCGATCCGCGACCTGCATTCCTACGAGTTGCCAGCGATCCACGCCGTACCGCTCGCGCACGTCTCGGCGCCCTATGCCTCGTGGATCGAGGAAAATACGCGCTAGCCTTCGGCGACCCGACGCGTCATACCGTCTGCAATTGCGTCGTGAGCCAACGCGAAACCGCGAGACCCGGGAGCCGATGCCTTTCCTCGTTCGCCTTCTCTACCGAATCAACGATGCCGCGCCATGGCTGAAACGGATGGTGCCGAGGGGTCTGCATCGCTTCGTCCTGTTGAAGTTCCTCGACATCAACAAAGACTACGACGTCATGCTGCGGGAGAACCCGGAGCGCCTGTTCCTCAGCAATGAGGTCATGCCTTGGGTCGCGGCGAACTGTCGGAAGGTCCTGTTCGTCGGCACGAGCTCGTACACCTACCAGTACGAGACCTTGTTCTCCGACGATCCCGACCGGTACTTCACCATCGACAAGCTGGCATCCCTGCGGCTCTGGGGCAGCAAGCATCACATCGTGGCGCCGCTGCAGGACGTCCACCTCCACTGCCCGCCGGCCTTCTTCGACGCGATCGTGTGCAATGGTGTGCTGTTCTACAAGATCCCCGAAACCGGCGACCACGGGATTGGCGGCACACCGCGAGAGATGGACGAACTTTCCTCGGCGCTGGCAAAAGTACTGAAGCCCGGTGGCCTGATGGTGTTCGGCTGGAACGGCAAGGACGAGCCGCCCAATCTCTCGATGTCCACTCTGCTTGCCCCGCGCTTCGCGCCCGATCCGTCAGTGCCCTGGGGCGCGCGCCAGACCTTCCCGGGCGACGCGCACGCCTTCGAGTTCTTCCGAAGCACGTCGGTTTGACGCTCTCGGGTCAACCGACAGTCAGGCGAAGCGCCGTGCCACCTCTGCGCTTTCGGCGACCAGCCGGCCGACCAGGTCGCCCGCCGGCATCTCGCGCGCGAAGGTCGGGGCCTGCCCGCTCCACAGCGAGGTAAATTCGGCCGAACCCACCTTCTCCGCCGCCGCGCGCATCGGCTGCGATGCACCCGCCGCCAGCGGAAAGGCCGGCGCCAGGTCGCTCATCGGGCCGACCTCGCGGATGTAGCGATTGACGATGCCGCGCGCTGGACGGCCAGTGAAGACATTCGTCAGGGTCGTGCTGTTGTCGTTGGCCTGCTTCAAGGCCGCACGATGCAACGGCGTCGTCTTGGCCTCCGGCGTCAGCAAGAAGGCCGTGCCGATCTGAACACCGGCGGCGCCCAGCGCCAGTGCCGCGACGATGCCACGGCCGTCACCGATGCCGCCGGCGGCGATCACCGGCACTTTCACGGCGTCGACCACTTGCGGCACCAGCGCCATGGTACCGGCCTGGCGCGCGATATCGTCGACCAGGAACATGCCGCGATGGCCGCCTGCCTCGTTGCCCTGGGCGATGATAGCGTCGCAGCCGTGCCCCTCGAGCCAGCGCGCCTCCTCGGCCGTGGTCGCCGAACTGAGCACCAGAATGCCGGCCTCCTTGACCCGGCGCAGCAGCGGCGCTTCGGGCAGGCCGAAATGGAAGCTCACCACCTTGGGCCGGTATTCCAGGATGATCTCGCAGGTCGCTGCGTCGAACGGTGTGCGGGTCAGCGCGTCCTTGCCGGCATCGGGCGGGAGACCCAGCTCGCGATAGTACGGCGCCAGCCTCTCCCGCCAGCGGGCCTCGCGCGCGGCATCCGGTGCCGGCGGTCGATGGGCGAAGAAATTTACGTTCAGCGGGCGGCCGGTGCCCTGCTTGGCAATCTCGAGTTCGCCGCGCAACCCTTCAGGGGTCAGCATGGCCGAAGCGATCGAGCCCAGCCCGCCCGCCTCCGATACCGCGACCGCGAGCGCCGGCGTGTTGATACCCGCCATCGGCGCCAGCAGCAGCGGATGATCGATGCCGAAGAGATCGATCAG